>SVDR01000070.1 GCA_015057755.1 Lachnoclostridium sp. | reverse complement strand
TATCGACCTGTTCGATGAGAACTGGAAGATCTACAGCCGTAACTCCGGTATGACAGGCCACAAGATTGGTGCAAATGCAACAGTAGAGAACTCCATGATCACAGATGGCTGCCGTGTTGACGGTAATGTAAAACACTCCATTCTTTTCGCCGGTGTTAAGGTTGAAGAGGGTGCAGAGGTTGAAGATGCTGTAGTTATGGGCGGCTCTGTAATCAAGGCAGGCGCTGTTGTGAAACACTGTATCGTTGCTGAGAACGTAGTGATCGGCGAGAACGCGATCGTTGGTGCTATGCCGACAGCTGACGAAAAAGGTGTTGCTACTGTAGGTCCTGGCGTTGTAGTTGGTCCGAATGCAAAAATTGGTCCGAATGCAATGGTTAGCAAAAACGTAGAAGGTGGTGAAGAACAATGGTAAACTCCAACGCAAATGCTCTGGGTATTATTTTCCCAAACTCTTATGATAGCTATGTTTCTGAGTTAGTTAGCGAGCGTCTTATGGCGTCTATCCCGTTTGCCGGTCGTTATCGTATGGTAGATTTCGTTTTATCCAGCATGGTTACAAGCGGAATCGACAATATTTCTATTCTTGTTCGTAACAATTACCATTCTCTTATGGACCACCTTGGCTCCGGTCGTGAGTGGGACCTTACACGTAAGAATGGTGGTTTAAGCATTTATCCGCCGTACTCCGAGAAGGGTATGAAGGTTTATGCTGGTCGTGTTGACGGTCTTGCAAGCATTCTTGAGACTCTCAAAGATCAGAAAGAGAAATACGTTGTTATGACTGATTCCAACATCGCAGTGAACTTTGATTTCAAGGCTATGTTAGATGCACATATCGCAAGCGGTGCTGATGTGACTGTTGCTTATGCGAAGGAAGAGATTCCGGCAGCTATGAAGAACAACACAGATTACAGCAACTTATACTTTACATTCAAGTTAGAAGATGGCCGTGTGAAGAAGATGTACATCAATTCCCAGGAAGACGGCGTACAGAACCTTTCCATGAACATCTACATCATTGACAGAGAGCTTCTGATCAAAGAGATCACAGCTGCTTTCGTTCGCGGCTATGTATACTTCGAGCGCGATATCCTTGCTCCGCAGACTGATAAGTTAAACATTCAGGCTTACGAGTTCACAGGATACAAAGCAAGAATCTGTGATATGAAGAGCTACTTCGATGAGAATATGAAGCTCTTAAAGGATGAAAACCTGGACGGTTTATTCGCAGGCAATCCGATCTATACAAAAGTTCGTGATGACAACCCGACAAGATACATCGCTGGCGCGAAAGGTAAAAACTCTCTCGTTGCTGACGGTTGTGTGATCGAAGGTATCGTTGAGAACTGTATCCTTTTCCGTGGTGTTAAGATCGCGAAGGGTGCAAAAGTTAAGAACTGTGTGCTGATGCAGGATACAGTTGTAGAGTGTGGTGCAAATCTTGACTATGTAATTACAGATAAGAACGTAAAGATTACTGTGGCTCAGGAGCTTCACGGAACAGACAGCTTCCCGGTATTTGTTGCAAAGGGAACTACTGTTTAATTGATATGAAATGATATTATGAGGGAGTACCGGAAAACGGTACTCCCTTTTTAGATGTATATTTGAGTCAACACTATGCAAAAATGACGTAAGTTTACAAAATACTTAAAAATTTCTTACTCATATTGAGAGAACTTTTGAAATGTGATACACTATTTTTGAAAAACATCCGATAAAAAGGAGGAGTGTACGATGAGAAAAAATATGTATTATCTGTTGTTCCCGCTTTATGCGATGGTCCTTGTGTTTATTCTCTATATCAATGGTGTATTTACCGGAGAGGTAACATCCACGGTCAATGTTCTGATCAATGTGGGATTTTTGCTGGTGATCGGTATTTTGTTTGTCATTTCAGCAGTTAGCTTCAACCGGTTAAATCAGTTTACCAAAGCCCTTGAATCCGTGAGTGAAGACATGGAACGAGAGTATAAAGAAAAGCAGTCCTGTCTCTGGGAGGAATACGGAACACGGAAACACATATTCAAAAATGAGGCTTTGGACAAAGCATTTTATAAATATCAGAAACGTATGTCCGGGTATCAGACAAGACGGGGACTGGCGGCAGTTTGTGACCTGGAAGAGTATATTAATGAAGAACTTATGGAACGTGTGGCGATGACGCACTACAATTCTGCAGTATCCGGTACCTTAACCGGCCTTGGAATTCTCGGAACTTTCCTTGGTCTTTCCATGGGTCTTGGCTCTTTTAATGGAAATGATATTTACACAATTTCCGATAATGTAGGCCCTCTTCTGGAAGGTATGAAAGTGGCGTTCCACACATCTGTGTACGGTATTTTCTTTTCACTGGTATTTAACTTCGTGTATCGAAGTCTGATGGCAAGCGCGTATGATGTCCTTTCAGAATTTCATCTTGCATATAACCAGTATGTGGCTCCGACCATTTCAAGTGCCGATGAAAATACGAAGGCGATGCTGATCTATCAGGCCAATATGAGCAATTCGATGAAGCAGATGACAGAGCTGTTAAAAGGAAATGCCATGGAGCAGACGCAGGCAGTTGAAAGAATTGCCAACCAGTTTGTTTATTTGATGTCTCAGTCTCTGGGAACGGAATTTGATAAGATGGGAAGAAGTTTGAATACGGCAGCCAATTTACAGGAGCAGTGTTCCAGAGATTACCAAAGTATGGAGGCGACGGCAAAAGAGCTGATCGCTGCGAACCGTACCATGGTTCAGGCGCTGGATGATATGACAAGACGTCAGGAAGAGCTTGCAATTCGTCTGTGTCAACAGGAATCGAAACTGGCAGATACGGTAAATGCGCTTGATGAGGAGCTGACGACCCAGTTATTCACATTCAATCAGATGAGGGATTTATATGAAAAATAATCGTAGAAGAAAAGCCGCTTTTGAAGAACCAAGCTATTGGCAATCCTTCTCTGATATGATGGCGGCACTTTTGCTGATCTTCATATTGATTATTGCCATTACGCTGATGATTTATAGACAGAAGACGACGGATCTGGAACGCACGCAGCAGGAGTTAAATCTTGCGCAGATTGAGCTGGAACAGTTCCGGAAAGAAATTGAAGCCTCCAACAAAGAGCTGGCCAATTCCCTGACAGAGCTTCAGATCGCTTATGATTCTGCGGCGAAGACTCAGGAAGAACTGGACGCGGCATATTTGGAAATTGAAAATGCAATGGCTGAACTGGCTGAGGCGAATGCGGCAATGCAGTTTACAATGGACGAACTAGAGGCGACACGAAATGAGCTTCAGGATATTGTAGGTATCCGAACAGATATCATTGGAGAATTACAGGATCGATTCAATAATTCCAGTATGAGCGTAGACCCGCAGACCGGTTCCATTACATTCTCATCCGATGTGTTGTTTGCTTTTGGAAGCGCAAACCTGACCGTAGAGAGTAAAGAATCTCTGCAGGATATAATACCGATGTATTTGGGCGTGCTGCTGCAGCCGGAATATCGCTCTTACATAGCGGAGATCATCATAGAAGGACATACAGACACAAAAGGTACATATGAAAGCAATATGAACCTCTCTTATAACCGTGCCAATGCAGTGGCGAATTTCTGCATGAACCCGGACAATGGATTGTCTTCGGAGGATATTTCGAGATTGCAGAGTCTGCTGACTGTTAATGGACGTTCTTTCAGTGATCCGATCTATAACGAATACGGTCCTGGAACCATGGAAGTGGACATGGATGCCTCCAGGCGTGTGGAGATCAAGTTCCGTCTGAAAGAGGACGAGATGATCAATAAAATATCAAATCTTTTAAATCAAGAGTAGAAAAAGGCGTACCCGGTATTAAAAGGGTACGCCTTACTGTTGCGATTCGGTATTAAGACTGGATGATGAACACCTCTGCGTTTCTTACGCCATGTTCTCTTGTTTCACCGTGTGTATTAAAGTAAATATCAATGTGGTTGCCTTTTACGCCGCCGCCGACGTCCTGTGCAACGTATTCTTTACCGTTGATCAGAAGTCTTGTTCCCATCGGGATGACACGTTTGTCAACTGCGACCGTGTAGTTTGCAGTTGCAAGAGCGCCGGAGCTGGTCTGACGACCCCAGCCTTCGGAGCACTGATAGCACGGACAGTAAGCTGTTGTCTTAAAGGTGCCCAGCGGAATCAGGCTGCCATGTTCGGCCACAGGAGCTGTTGAATGATGAAGTGTCTGTGGAATTGTCACATCACCGCAGGAGAGGCTTACTGTGTAGTGCGCTTCCGGAAGAGTGTCCCACTCGATTCCGACATGGAATCCGTAGTTACCGGTACCGATCTCAGCAGCTTCAAGATCTGCACGGTATTCGTTTGCTTCTTTAGTCTCTGTAGAAACGATCTCGCCGGTAGCGTTGTCTGTTACAGTAACCGTAATGGTCTGAGATACTTCCGGATCAGCGGAATCCCAGAGCCAGCCGGCAACTGCGTTTCCGGAGATGCTGTCCAGATGACCGTTGACTGTAGTATTCGCGAAGGCGCAGGCTGCATGCAACATTGTGAAGAGCATTGCCAGTAAAGCAGCAGCCAGTAGTCTTGTTCTTTTCATGATTAAAAATATCCTTTCCGTTTCCAAGTTTTAAACTATTAAAAAAGTATGATTGATTTGTAACAAAAATGTAACAACTTGGAAACAAGTAGATTTTTAGCATGAAAAACAGCATTTGTCAAGCCCTTAACGAAAAAAGGTGGGGAGAAAGTGGGGAAAAACACAAAAAAATCCCCCAAAACAGGACTTTTTGTGATTTAAAACAGCCTGATGTGGGGGATGAATGATCTTATCTTTGTTTAGGTTTTATTTTGCCGCATAGACGTCTACGGTCTTCATGCCAAAGGCAAGGGCTTCTGCATGAGTTGCAAAGAAAATATCGACTTTATTGCCATTGACGCTGCTTCCCTTATCTTCCACAGTATAAGTAATACCGTCAATGATAAGCTTGGTTCCGATCGGGAAGACGTTCAGATCCGCAGAGATCGTGTGGTTCGCTTTCGGGATCGTACCGGAGTAAGTCTTTGTGTAGCCGCCGGAGCATTTCTGGCAGTTGCAGTAGCCGGTCGCCTTAAACTCACCGAGGTATGCGCCCGGTTCTACGGCTTTCGTTTCCTGTGCGGCAGCATTTTGAACGGCTTCCGGAATCAGGTCAGCGGAAGCTTCGGAGACTGCAGCCGGTGTTTCTGTTATGAAATCAGATTTATGAACCGTATAAGTACCGATCAGCGGAAACTTCTCTTCGCCGGAAATAGCAGCAGCTGTGACCGTAAAAGTCTCGCCGCTTAATTTGGACCAGTCAATCTGGCAGGAAAAGCTGTGGTTCTCGGAACCCAGCGCGATTTTTAAATCTTCACGCGGGAGAAGTGCCTGTGTTGCAATAAATGTACTGGCTCCCGGACCTTCGTCGGAAGAAATGGCGATTTCTACAGAGACACTCTCTTCCGGAACTTCTGCATTCCATGCCCAGCCGGTGATGGAATCTGCGGTAACTGTGTCAAGATGCCCGGAAATCTGTGCTGCAAACGCCGGGATCATTGTTATAAAAGAAAGTAAGAGCGCAGTGCCGAATGCTGCAAGACGGCAGAGTAGGCTTTTTTTCATATCTGACCTCACAATCGTATGGAATAAACAAATGATTCAAGATTAATAACTTATTTCATTATATTTACAAATATATTAAATGTCAAGAATTGGAAGCAATGTGGCAGGGAGAGCCACAGAATTGCCACGTTTATAAATATGAAAAAAGTCTTAAATAAAAAAGAAAGTCTTGACAAATGGCGGTTCTGGATATATAGTAACAACTGTAAATGTTAGCACTCCACGGAAAAGAGTGCTAATAAAACGAAAGAGGTGAGGTTGTGGAGCTGGATGCGAGAAAAGAAAAAATATTAAAAGCAATTATCCAGACGTATTTGGAAACAGGTGAGCCGGTTGGTTCAAGAACCATCTCCAAGTATTCGGATCTGAAGTTAAGCTCTGCAACGATCCGAAATGAGATGTCTGATCTGGAAGAGATGGGATATATCATCCAGCCGCATACTTCAGCGGGACGAATTCCTTCCGATAAAGGATATCGCTTCTATGTTGACCAGATTATCCGCGAGAAGGAGAGTGAGGTCAATGAGATTCAGGAGCTCATGATCCAGAGGGTGGACCGTGTGGAACTTCTTTTGAAGCATATGGCCCAGATTCTGGCGGCCAACACCAATTATGCGACGATGATCAGCGGACCGACTTCCCATCTGACAAAGCTGAAATTCATCCAGCTTTCCAGAGTAGAAGAGAAAAAACTTCTGATCGTTGTGGTGGTGGAAGGCAACATTATTCGAAACTCCTTCGTAAATCTGGAAGAGGATCTGACAAATGAGGACGTATTGAACCTCAACATTCTGCTTAACAACAGTCTGAATGGTTTGACGATCCAGGAGATCAATCTGGGTATGATCTCGAAGCTGAAAGAGCAGGCTGGTATACACAAACAGGTAATCGAACTGGTGCTCAACGAAGTCTCAGAGGCGATTCAGGCACAGGACGCAGATCTTCAAATCTATACCAGCGGCGCGACCAACATTTTCAAATATCCGGAGCTTTCTGATACGCAGAAAGCCAGCCAGCTTCTGAATACACTGGAGCAGAAGGAGCTGTTAAAGGGCTTGTTTGATGATAAACAGCTTCCGGCAGCGTCTGATTCACAGATTCAGGTTTATATCGGAGATGAGACACCGATCCAGTCCATGAAGGACTGCAGTGTGGTAACTGCGACCTATGTCCTCGGTGACGGACTTCGCGGAACCATCGGTATCATCGGACCAAAGCGAATGGATTACGAAAAGGTAGTAAGCACTCTGCGAACTCTTGTTTCGCAGTTAAATGATACTTTTAACCAATAAAATTGAAAGGTAAAGATTTCAAGTGGCAGAAAAAGACTTAGAAAAGGGAAACCTTGAAGAAGATGTAAAAGAAACGGAGACTCCGGAAACTGCTGAGGCGGCAGAGGAAACTGCAGAAGAAACTGCTGCAGAGGAATCCGCGGCGGAGACAGAAGAAGGAGCCGAAGGGAAAAAAGAGAAGAAAGGATTCTTCTCCAAGAAAAAAGATCCGAGAGATACTCAGATCGAAGAACTGACAGACAGACTGAAACGCAATATGGCAGAGTTTGATAACTTCCGTAAGCGTACAGAAAAAGAGAAGTCAGCGATGTACGAGATTGGTGTAAAAGATGTGATCTCCAAGATTCTTCCGGTTGTGGATAATTTTGAGAGAGGTCTTGCGGCAATCCCGGAAGATATGAAGGGAACTCCGGTCGAGGATGGCATGGAGAAGATCTACAAACAGTTGATGAAGACACTGGAAGACATTGGCGTGAAACCGATCGAAGCAGTGGGAAAAGAGTTTGATCCGAATTTCCATAATGCAGTAATGCATACAGATGATGAAAATCTCGGTGAGAACATTGTGGCAGCAGAGTTCCAGAAAGGTTATACTTATCGCGATTCTGTGATCCGCCACAGCATGGTGCAGGTAGCAAACTAACAATTGACATATTTTGTTTTTCAATTCAGGAGGAAAAATCATGGGTAAAATTATTGGTATTGACTTAGGTACAACAAATAGCTGCGTAGCTGTAATGGAGGGTGGTAAACCAACTGTTATCGCAAACGCAGAGGGCGTTAGAACAACTCCGTCCATCGTTGCTTTTGCAAAGAATGGCGACCGTTTAGTTGGTGATCCGGCAAAACGTCAGGCTGTTACAAACGCTGACAGAACAATCTCTTCTATTAAGAGACACATGGGTACAGATTACAAAGTAACAATCGAAGATAAGAAGTACACACCGCAGGAGATTTCTGCTATGATCCTTCAGAAATTAAAAGCGGATGCAGAGGCTTATCTTGGTGAGAAGGTAACAGAAGCTGTTATCACAGTTCCGGCTTACTTCAACGATGCTCAGCGTCAGGCTACAAAGGACGCAGGCCGTATCGCAGGTCTTGATGTAAAACGTATCATCAACGAGCCGACAGCAGCAGCTCTTGCTTACGGTCTTGACAACGAGACAGAGCAGAAGATCATGGTTTATGACCTTGGCGGCGGTACATTCGACGTTTCCATCATCGAGATCGGTGACGGTGTAATCGAAGTACTTGCAACAAACGGTGATACACATCTCGGAGGTGATGACTTCGATAACCGTGTGACACAGTGGATGATCGAAGAGTTCAAGAAGGCAGAGGGCGTTGACCTCTCCGGCGACAAGATGGCTCTTCAGAGATTAAAAGAAGCTGCAGAGAAAGCGAAAAAAGAGCTCTCCACAGCAACAACAACAAACATCAACCTTCCGTTCATCACAGCAACAGCTGAGGGACCGAAGCATTTAGATATGAACCTTTCCAGAGCTAAGTTTGACGAGCTCACAAGAGACCTGATCGAGAGAACAGCGATTCCGGTACAGAACGCATTAAAAGATGCTGGTCTTACTCCGGCGGAGATCTCCAAAGTTCTCCTTGTTGGCGGTTCCACACGTATGCTTGCAGCTCAGGAGAAGGTAAAACAGTTAACAGGCAAAGAGCCGAACAAATCCCTGAACCCGGATGAGTGTGTAGCGATCGGTGCTGCAATCCAGGGTGGTAAACTCGCAGGTGATGCAGGTGCAGGCGATATCCTTCTTCTTGACGTAACTCCGCTTTCTCTTTCCATCGAGACAATGGGCGGCGTAGCTACAAGATTAATCGAGAGAAATACAACAATCCCGACAAAGAAGAGCCAGATCTTCTCCACAGCAGCAGACAACCAGACAGCAGTAGATATCCACGTTGTACAGGGTGAGCGTCAGTTCGCAAGAGATAACAAGACACTTGGCCAGTTCCGTCTGGATGGTATCCTTCCGGCAAGAAGAGGTGTTCCGCAGATCGAAGTTACATTCGATATCGATGCAAACGGTATCGTAAATGTATCTGCAAAAGATATGGGTACAGGCAAAGAGCAGCACATCACAATCACATCCGGTTCCAATATGTCTGATGCAGACATCGAGAAGGCAGTAAAAGAGGCTGCTGAGTTCGAGGCACAGGATAAGAAGAGAAAAGAGGCTGTTGATACAAGAAACGAAGCTGACTCCATGGTATTCCAGACAGAGAAGGCTCTTGAGGAAGTTGGCGACAAGATCGATGCAAACGACAAGGCAGCCGTTGAGGCAGATTTAAACGCCCTCAAAGAGGCGATCAACCGTGCTCCGATCGACCAGATGACAGATGCTCAGGTTGAGGACATCAAAGCAGGTAAAGAAAAACTGATGCAGAGTGCACAGCAGCTCTTCGCAAAAGTTTACGAGCAGGCTCAGGCAGCTCAGGGCGCAGCAGGTCAGAATGCACAGCAGGCTGGTTATGGCGACGATGTTGTTGACGGCGAGTACAAAGAGGTATAATTGCTGACCGACTGACAAATTGAAATCTAATTAAGTGATAGAACCGGAGAACGCTCGACATGGGCGTTCTTTCGGGCGTTCATAGAGTTTGAAAGGTAGACCCACAATGGCAGAAAGCAAGAGAGATTATTATGAAGTCCTCGGTGTGTCAAAGGATGCAGATGATGCTGCATTGAAAAAAGCATACAGAGTTCTGGCAAAAAAGTACCATCCGGATGCAAACCCGGGCGATGCGGAAGCAGAAGCAAAATTCAAAGAGGCTTCTGAGGCATATGGAATTTTAAGTGATCCGGAAAAGAGAAAAATGTATGATCAGTTTGGCCATGCTGCATTTGAGCAGGGTGGCGGTGCTGGCGGTGCAGGCGGCTTCGGCGGTTTTGATTTCAGCGGCGATATGGGAGATATTTTCGGAGATATTTTCGGAGATCTTTTTGGCGGCGGAAGAAGCTACAGCAGAAGCGCGAGCAATGGTCCGATGCGCGGTGCAAATGTGAGAGCCGGCGTACGGGTAACATTTGAGGAAGCAATTTTTGGCTGTACAAAAGAACTGGAGCTGACATTAAAAGAAGAATGTACAACATGTCATGGTACAGGTGCGAAGCCGGGAACAAGTCCGGTCACATGTACAAAGTGTAACGGTAAAGGTAAGATCGTTTATACACAGCAGTCCTTCTTCGGTCAGGTTCAGAACGTGCAGACTTGTCCGGATTGTCGCGGAACCGGTAAGATCGTAAAAGAAAAGTGTTCCGATTGTTATGGAACCGGATTTATTTCCAAGAAAAAGACCATTCAGGTTACCATTCCGGCCGGTATTGACAATGGTCAGAGCATCCGTATTGCAGGTAAGGGCGAGCCAGGTGTAAATGGCGGTGAACGCGGCGATCTGCTGGTAGAGGTAACAGTATCCAGACATCCGATTTTCAAACGTCAGGATACAACCATTTTCTCCACAGTTCCGATTTCCTTTGCAACAGCAGCTCTTGGCGGAACAATCCGCATTAAGACCGTAGATGGCGATGTGGAGTATGAGGTAAAACCGGGAACACAGACTGATACAAAAGTACGTCTGGCCCGCAAAGGTGTTCCGACGCTCAGAAATAAAAATGTCCGTGGCGATCACTACGTAACCCTTGTGATCACGGTTCCGGAGAAGCTGACAGAGGAGCAGAAAGAGGCACTCAGACGCTTCGATGATGCGATGAATGGCATTTCCTCCGAGCAGGATGATGAGAAAAAGAAAAAGAAGGGCTTCTTCAGTAAGTTTACAGAGTAAGCTGTAAAGTGTGGATTTAATTGAGCAAATAAAATAGTATATCTGTAGAAAAACCATACTATCTCCAAATACGGTTGACTACCTTTGCTTCGATGCGATTTTATCCGACTGTAGTCGGTCGCGATAAAAGCATTTG
>SVDR01000069.1 GCA_015057755.1 Lachnoclostridium sp. | reverse complement strand
CAAGCTGGAACTGTGTGTTCTGGAACTGACCGATAGCGCGTCCAAACTGTTTTCTTTCTTTTACGTACTCGATTGTTCTTTCAAGAGCACCCTCTGCGATACCAAGAGCCTGTGCAGCAATACCGATACGACCACCGTCAAGTGTGTGCATAGCGATCTTGAAGCCTTCACCCTTCTTACCTAATAAGTTCTCCTTCGGGATACGGCAATCTGTGAAGATAAGCTCATATGTAGCGGAACCACGGATACCCATCTTCTTCTCTTTTGTACCGAATGTGAAGCCCGGTGTACCTTTTTCAACGATGAATGCAGAGATTTCTTTCTGAAGTCTGCCGCGTTTCTCAACTGTACCAGTTACAGCGATAACTACGTAAACGTCTGCTTCTTTACCGTTTGTGATGAAGATCTTTGTACCGTTAAGTACCCACTCGTCGCCATCAAGAACAGCCTTTGTCTGCTGGCCCTGAGCATCTGTACCAGCGCCCGGCTCTGTTAAACCGAAAGCACCTAACTTCTCGCCCTTAGCAAGCGGAACAAGGTATTTCTGTTTCTGCTCTTCTGTACCGTATGTCTGGATCGGATCGCAGCAAAGAGATGTGTGTGCGGAAACGATAACGCCTGTTGTACCGCAAACTTTGGATAACTCCTCAACGCACATAGCATATGCTAACGGATCACAGCCCTGTCCGCCGTACTCCTTCGGAACCGGGATTCCTAAGAAACCAGTCTTTGCCATCTTAGCTACTGTCTCTTTCGGAAACTGCTCTGTCTCGTCTACCTCCTGTGCGAGAGGCTTTACTTCCTTCTCGGCGAATTCACGGAATAATGTTCTCGCCATCTCATGCTCTTTACTTAATGTAAAATTCATGTGTTAGTTCCTCCTTGTGAAATGTGTTTCATATATAACATAAGAAAATGTGGATGCGTCATTTTCTCTATGCCCTTATTTCAGTGCGAAGTCATGCGGTTCACATTTCTTCGCGGTTATAATCCCGAACAGCTATCGTTATTTTTTTAACATTAATTCGTGCAGTGAAGCAAATGAACATCCCTGTCCATTTGCCTGCTGCTTACTGTTCAGTTTATTATTTGCTGTAGTCGTAGAATCCTTTGCCTGTCTTACGGCCGAGGAGACCGCCGCGAACCATCTTCTTGAGAAGCGGATGCGGACGATACTTCGGATCGCCTGTCTCGTCCATAAGTACATTCATGATCGCAAGAACTACGTCAAGACCGATTAAGTCACCAAGTGCTAACGGTCCCATCGGATGGTTTGCACCAAGTTTCATAGCTGTATCGATACCCTCTACAGATGCAACGCCCTCAGCATAGATGCCGATTGCCTCATTTACCATCGGAATCAGGATACGGTTTACTACGAAACCAGCTGCCTCTTCTACCTGAACCGGTGTCTTGCCGATTTCTTCGGAAATCTTCTTAACTGCTTCTACGTGCTCCGGTTTTGTATTAAGACCTGCGATAACTTCCACAAGTTTCATAACCGGTGCCGGGTTGAAGAAGTGCATACCGATTACATTTCTCTCTACTGCAGAGCCAATCTCTGTGATGGAAAGAGAAGATGTATTTGTAGCGAAGATACACTCCGGTTTGCAGATCGCATCAAGCTCTTTGAATGTCTGCTTTTTAATCTCCATGTTCTCGATTGCAGCCTCTACAACGAGATCACAGTCACCGCAGATTTCCTTTGTGCCTGTTGTGATCTTTGCCAGGATGCTGTCAGCAGCTTCCTGTGTCATTTTTCCTTTTGCTACCATTTTTTCAAATGTTTTCGCAATTTTATTTTTACCGTTAGCGGCAAAAGTCTCATTAATATCGCAGAGCATTACCTCATAGCCTTCTGTCTGTGCGAATGCCTGCGCAATACCGGAACCCATGGTTCCTGCACCGATAATACCAACTTTCATTTGATCATCCTCCTGAATTTCAACGATTAACGGTTCTTGAACTCTTTGACTTTTCTCTTTTCGAGGAAAGCAGCCATACCTTCGATCTGGTCTTCTGTCTCGAAGCAGTCTGCGAAGCATTTCTGCTCGATCATGATCGCATGGTCAAGGTCAGCAAGCAAGCTGTTTGTGATCGCACGTTTTACGTTGCGAACTGCGATCGGAGCATTGGATGCAATTCTCTGAGCCAGTTTCATAACGGTCGGCATCAGTTCTTCCTGAGTTGTGACACCGTTTACAAGACCGATATGAAGTGCCTGATCTGCTTTCAGGTTTCTTCCGGAGTATAAAAGCTCCTTCGCAATACCGTAACCTACAAGTCTCACGAGACGCTGTGTACCGCCGAAGCCCGGTGTAATACCGAGACCAACTTCCGGCTGTCCGAAAACAGCATTGTCAGAACAGTAACGGATATCACAGCTCATTGCCAGCTCGTTGCCGCCGCCAAGCGCGAAACCGTTTACTGCCGCGATCGTCGGCATCGGAAGCATCTCCAGTTTACGGAAAATGTCGTTACCGAACTTACCAAATCTGCGGCCTTCGATCTTGGACATCGTGCTCATCGCACCAATATCAGCGCCTGCAACGAATGCTTTGTTGCCTGCACCTGTTACGATAACTACCCAAGTCTCATTTAAGTCAATCATATCAATCGTTTCATCCAGTTCAATCAGAACCTGAGTATTTAACGCATTGAGCGCCTCCGGACGATTGATCGTGATAATACCGATGTGGTTTTCCATTTTATACTTTACAAAATCCATCGCTATCGCCTCCTGTCTGTATTTGTCAGTCTGCTATTTACATACAATACAGCTATGGAACAACGTCAGAGAAGATTAGTCTCTCTTAACGATTGTTGCGCAACCCATACCGCCGCCGATGCAAAGTGTAGCAAGACCAGTCTTAGCGTCAGCTTTCTGCATCTCGTGGAGAAGTGTAACGAGGATACGGCAGCCGGAAGCACCTACCGGGTGTCCTAATGCGATCGCGCCGCCGTTCGGGTTTAATTTAGCGAGGTCAAAACCAAGGTCTTTACCTACTGCTACGGACTGAGCTGCGAATGCCTCGTTTGCCTCGATGATATCGAAGTCACCGATCTCCATGCCAGCTTTTTCCATAACTTTCTTTGTTGCTGCTACCGGGCCGATACCCATGATGCTCGGCTCAACACCTGCAAGAGCACCAGCTACCCATGTAGCCATCGGTGTAACACCGAGTTCTTTTGCTTTCTCTTCGCTCATAACAACAACTGCTGCTGCACCGTCGTTGATACCGGAGGAGTTACCAGCTGTTACGATACCGTCTTTCTTGAATGCCGGGCGAAGTTTGCCAAGTGTCTCCATAGTGGAACCAGCTCTCGGACCTTCGTCTGTATCTACGATAACAGAACCTTTTTTGCCCTTAACTTCTACCGGAACGATCTCATCTTTGAATGCGCCTGCTGCGATAGCTGCCTCAGCCTTGTTCTGGCTTACCATTGCAAAGTGGTCAAGCTCTTCTCTTGTAAGGCCCCACTGCTCACAGATGTTCTCAGCTGTGATACCCATGTGGTAGTTGTTGAAAGCATCCCATAAAGCATCGTTAACCATTGTATCGATTAACTGACCGTTGTTCATACGGTAACCGTAACGACCCTGCATCATTGCATACGGAGCTTTGGACATGTTCTCCATACCGCCTGCTACAACGATATCTGCGTCACCTGCAGCGATCATCTGAGCTGCCATATTTACACACTGTAAACCGGAACCGCAAACTACGTTAACTGTTACTGCCGGAACTTCAATCGGAAGGCCAGCTTTGATCATTGCCTGACGAGCTACGTTCTGTCCCTGACCAGCCTGGATTACACAACCCATGTATACCTGGTCAACTGCCTCCGGGGCAACACCAGCTCTGTTTAAAGCTTCCTTGATAACTACTGCGCCAAGGTCTACTGCCGGAACTGTGCTTAATGCACCGCCCATAGTACCGATTGCTGTACGGCAGGCACCTGCCAGTACGATTTTCTTTGCCATTTGTTCTTCCTCCTCATTATTCCTTGCCGGCTTCTAAATGTATGTCCCACCCTCAAAAGAGCGCAAAAGTACACACGTACCGACAATAATTATATGATACCATAATCATAGCACCAATCATTATTGCTGTCAAATAATTACCTAAGGAAATTATGTATTTTTTCTAATCCAAATTAAAAGTTTTCCTGTATTTTCAGCACTTTTTTCGCACCTTATCTGTCACTGTCTTTCAGCACAACTCCCGGTTCATTTCGAAGTTCCTGCTTATAAAGTTCCAGCAATTCCTTCTGATACTGAGAGGCGTCCTGCACGCGGTATAAGTAATAAACCGTACGGTTCGGAGGCTTGATATCCAGCTCATGGATTGCTAACGGAGCATTCTTTACCATGGTTCGTGCAATGGAGATCGGAAGAAATGCCCAGTTATTACCGCTCTGGGTAAAATACTGCAAAAAGCCCATTTCATCCAGATAAATACGCGGAATCGCAGACGCGCCGAAATAATAATCATGCCAGGTATCAAAGTTACGGTCCCAGCGGGTGCGGATCTCTCTTCTCGGATCCAGCTCGCCCAGCGTTACCCGTTTCGGAAGCTTCAGATCAGCTCCTGCCACAAGACAAAGCTCCTCCTCAAACAAAATGTTTGTCTTTACCTGAGAGGAATACATGGGATCTGTGATAAACGCAATATCGACATCTTTGTTGGTCACGTAGCCGTACGCATCCGCAGAATGGATCGTTGTCACATGCAGACTGCACTCTGGATTATCCCGGATGAACGTCTGGAACACATTCGGAAGCATAAACGCCAGAAGACTTCCTACGCTGGCCACATAGAAACTCTTTTCATTGCCGAGAAGCGCAGCTTCCTGCGTCTCGTTCCAAAGCGCCTGCCAGCGATGAGCCAGACCGATGAATGCCTGTCCCTGTCTGGTCAGCTCTACATGGCGGACACCTTTATTACGAACAAATAATGTATATCCCAGTTCCTCTTCCAGCGCGCGGATCCTTCGTCCCAGCGCCGGCTGGGTAATATACAATTTTTCTGCCGCCGCCGAAAAGCTTCCATACTGAACAATATTTAAAAAGGCTTCAATCTCTAAAAATGTCATAACATGCCCTCCAAATGTTAATACCTATTAACATTATATCAAACTTTTTGTCATTTTACAAATAGTTAAGAATATGATAAACTCATTTACGTTGATAATAAGACACTCTGCGTTCTGCGCAGAAAAATTTAGGGATATCGGGGCTCTTCCTCCCCTTTTCCATATGATATTATAAAAAAACCGTGTTTTCAATTAATTGCCTGATTGAAAACACGGTTTTTGTATTATGTTGATAGCAGTTTGATTTCAAAAAACAAATTCAGAGAGCTTACTGAAGCTCCTTTTTATACACTTCAATTACCTGCTTCATAGCCTCTGCACCCGGAGCACCGATGGTCATTCGCTTCTCTACACAGGTTTTCATGGAGATCGCTTCGTAAATATCTTCCTGGAATACCGGGCTGATCGCCTGATACTCTTCCAGACTCAATTCATCCAGAGAAATATTCTTTTCAATGCAAAGAAGCACAAGCTGTCCGATGATTCCATGAGCATCACGGAATGCCACGCCATGATTTACCAGATAGTCTGCTGCGTCTGTAGCATTGGTAAAGCCTTTCTTTGCACTCTCTTCCATCACGTCCTTACGGAATGTCATAGAAGAAACCATTCCTGTAAAGAGCAGGAGGCAGCCTTTTACTGTATCGATGGCATCGAATGTCAGCTCCTTGTCTTCCTGAAGGTCCTTGTTGTACGCAAGCGGAATACCCTTTGTAATAGTAAGCATTGAAACAAGTGCTCCATAAACTCGGCCTGCTTTACCACGGATCAGCTCTGCGATATCCGGATTTTTCTTCTGCGGCATAATGCTGCTGCCTGTGCTGTAGGAATCGTCCATCTCCACAAAACGGTACTCGTTTGTGTTCCAGATGATGATCTCCTCACAGAAACGGCTCAAGTGCATGGAGATTGTAGAAAGCGCAGATAACAGTTCGATCAGATAGTCTCTGTCTGCAACAGAATCCATGCTGTTCAGTGTCGGTCCGTCAAATCCGAGAAGTTCTGCAGTATACGCACGATCCAGCGGATATGTGGTTCCTGCAAGAGCGCCGGAGCCAAGCGGACAGAAATTCATACGTTTTCTGATATCTGCCAGACGGCTTCTGTCTCTGCGGAACATTTCGTAATATGCGCCCACATGATGAGCCAGTGTGATCGGCTGAGCTTTCTGTAAATGTGTGAAGCCCGGCATATATGTGTGAAGATTTTCTTCCATCAATTTCAGGAGCGCTTCCAGAAGTCCTTTTACCAGTTCATCGATCTCATCGATCTCATCTCTTGTATAAAGCTTCATGTCGAGGGCAACCTGGTCATTACGGCTGCGTCCTGTATGCAGTCTCTTTCCTGCCTCTCCCACGCGCTCGGTCAGATGCGCCTCCACAAAAGAGTGGATATCCTCGTGCTCGGTTGTGATCTCCAGAGTACCATTCTCCAGATCCTCGCGAATGCTTTTGAGACCTGCAATGATCACATCTCTATCCTCATTGGATAAAATGCCCTGTTTCGCGAGCATTGTCACATGCGCGATACTGCCTGCAATATCCTGCTTATAAAATTTCTGGTCAAAAGAGATTGATTCGTTAAAATTGTGTACTAACTGATTGGTCTGTTTTGTAAAACGTCCACCCCAAAGTTTCATATTTGGGTCCTCCTTTGTAATATATTTTTACTTCATTTCTTCTTCATGCTCCGGCTCTAAAAGTTCAGGCTCCAAAAGTTCATGTTCCGTTTCTTCCATGTGCATCGCCTCAAGCGCCTCCGCTGCCTCGCGGGCTGCTTTCTTCTCCTGATAACGTTTTTCCATGATCCGGTCAATCACAAACAGAAGTGCCAGGATCGCAATCGACGCGAGTGTAATGATGATACCTGCTTTTAAACCTGCCGGGAAATATTCAAATGTAATCTCGTGCTCTCCTGCCGGAATCTTCACAGAAAGGAATGCATCGAAAATCTTCTCGGTTTCTACAACTTCGCCGTCCACTTTCACGGTCCAGCCTGTCTCATAAGGAATTGAAGTAAACAATACACCGCGCTCTGCCGCATTGACTGTTCCTTCTAATTTCGTGTCTTCCCAACTGGTCAGTTTCAGCGGAGATTCATTTAACTTCTCATAAAGAGAGATCATCGCGCTGTCAGAGAAACGATAAACCTCACATTTCATATCCTGATCGTCCGTCTGGGAAGTCAGAGTGATCTGATTTCCTGCCACGAGAGAACCAAGTTCAAGCAAATATCCGCGATCCGTATTGTTAAATGTCTTAGAACCGCTCGGAACTGCTGCCTTCACAGTTTTTACTTTTTTGTTGGTTACATATACATAATAGTAACCGTCCATATCCGGGGTAAATGTGCAGTTCTTTCCGGATGTATTGCTGTCAATCCACTTCAGAACCGAATCATTTCCCAACGCCTGACAAAGGTCATTTTGCACCTCTGCCGGATTGTCCATCTTGTACTGCCAGTTGTCCTCCACAGAATGAGAAAGCACGAATCCCAACGGAAGTGTATATAGATTCTCATAAAGGTAGGTTTCTCCGCTTTCCTTCATATATGCCCAAAGATCCGTATTCGGAACCTCTTCCGAGTACAGGGCATATTTAATCGAAACGAGGCTGTCCACCAGTGGAGTACTTCCGGTAATGCTGTAAGAGTTTGTCGAAGCTTCACAGCCCATTCGCTTAAAGAACTGGGTTAAATCCGCATTTGCGGTGGATGAAAACAGAGATACGGACGGAAAATTCATCCACGCACCGTCATTTTTCGTCTTTCTCGTCTTCTTCTCCACACGGTAAAAATCCTCTGCCGGTTCGATCGTATCCAGCAGGATCTGAACATCTTCATTGTCCCTTGTATATGCTTCACGGCTTGTGATCGTCACACTCGTAACAGCCGTATTAGCTGCAGCCTCTACGGAAACCAGGATCAGCGCCAGAACTGCTGCCAGCCCCTGTTTTCCAGTCTTAAACAAATGCAGAACACCCTCATACATCGCCAGCACGATGATCGCCACATAGAAAATAGAGAAATGGAAGTGTTCCGCATCGATCAGTTTTTCTGCCAGAAGCACAAAACAGATGCTTCCCAAAAACGCCATATTGATATGCTTTTTCGGTGTTTCTTCCAAATACATATATGCCCGGAAGCAGACGAACAGCATCAGGAAAATATAAATGAACGACTGTCTTGCCGGCAGGCTGTTCGGATAATGGAAGCCGTGCCAGATAAAGTTCAGTACATTGGTGGAAAAGCTCGCAAAAAAGATCAGGAGCAATCCACAGTAAACCGCACGTTCTTTTACAGAAATCTTTTTACACACCACATATAATAGGAAGAACATCAAAACTGCCACACCACAATAAATATTCGGCCAGTGGTTCAGTCCGATCTCCGTCTCCACACATGTCAGATGACGTGCGATCATATCAAAGATTGTAAAATAAGAGGTCAGCGTCTTAGGGAAATTGAAATCTCCGGAAGCCGTTGACTGAAGCGCGTAGATCTCCGGAAGCAGAACTGCCGCTGCCATCGCACCGGAAAGCAGGGAGTACACGGCAAATCGAATGCAAGCATCCGTATAATCCTCCCAGTCCTCCATTTTCTCCATGATCAGAAGTGCGCCAAAATACAGCACCATAAAAATACAGATCATGATGGAGATGTAGTAGTTAGAAAGAATAGAAAGTCCCAGTGTTATACAGTACAGGAATCCGTTTCCTTCTTTTACCAGCTTTTCCAGACCGTACATGATCAGCGGGAACAGCAAAATGCAGTCCAGCCACATGATATTCCAGCTGTAGGCTGCCATGTAACCGGACAGCGCATAGAAAATGCCAAAGAAGCCGACTCCGATCGTATCGGTCTTGCAGTGTCTTCGCAGATACCATGCAAATGACAGTCCGGAAAGACCGGTCTTGAATACGATCATGTAAGTCATAAACTCAATAACCAGGCTCTTCGGGCACAGCAGGATCAGCCAGTTCATCGGGCTTGCCAGATAATATGCGTACAGAGCCGCGAAGTTCACGCCCATTCCGATATCCCAGCTGTACAGCAGGCTGCCGCCATTGCGCAGCTTGTGCTGGAACTCTGAGAAAAACGGGGCATACTGATGGTACATATCCGTTCTTAAAAAGCTCTCGTCACCAAACGGAAAAATTCCTCGCTGGACGAAAATGATGACCATAATGACCATCGGAATAAAAAATGCGATCTTTAGTCCATCATTCGGACGGACCGTTATATTATCAAAGCGCGGAAGGCGCTTACGTTTCATCTTCTCCATAAACAGGGGCTCCTTTTCAGTCCTTACACTCTTTCTTGTCCTTCTTCGCGAAGATCAGGATCTTGCTGAATACATAGTTCAAGATCACGACAACTACTGAGATCAGCAGCTTGCAGATAAAGAACTCCATGCCAAGCAGATCGACCATGACAGCCAAGGCAGCAAGATTAAACACGAATGTCGCGATACGACAGGCCACAAAAGAAACAAATTCTTTCCAGACTTCCGCAGGAACCAGCGTATGACTTTCGAATACCCACCATTTGTTCGTCACAAATGCAAACAGTACCGCAGCCACCCAGGCAATCGTCTGAGCCGGGATCGTTGGAACATTCGTCCAATAGAACAGGACATTGGAAATCACATAGTCAATGACGGTCGTGAGAACGCCGAAGATCAGATAGGCAATTCCCTCTCGCATCACATTGTTTTTCTTTTTCATTATTTTCTCCACGTTTCAATATAATACCGGATTGTCCCGCATCGTGTGCTCCCGCAATCCTGCTATTCATTGTATTACAGCCCCTCAAAAAAGTAAAGGACTGCGAACCGAATAATCGGTCGCAGTCCCTGAAATTTTAATTCAATTTTGGGTTATGTACCAAGGATTAAGCCTCTAAAAGCTTATCGATGCTTACTAACTTAACGCATACGCAGAAGATTTCAGCAGCGAGTTTTAATTCCTCTAAGGACGGGAAGGACGGAGCAATACGGATGTTGCTGTCTTTCGGGTCTTTGCCGTACGGGAATGTTGCACCAGCGCCTGTCATAACTACGCCAGCTTCTTTACACATAGCAACGATCTTCTTCGCGCAGCCATCGAGAGAATCGAAGGATACGAAGTAACCGCCCATCGGTTTTGTCCATGTACCAACCTCAAGACCAGCGAGCTCTCTGTTGAGGATCTCGTCTACTGCCTCGAATCTCGGACGAAGGAGTTCAGCGTGTTTAGCCATGTGAGCTGCAAGGCCAGCGCCATCTTTAAGGAAACGAACGTGACGAAGCTGGTTGAGCTTGTCGTGGGAGATGAGCTGAGCGTTCATCTGTTTCTTCATATCCTCAAGGTTTGCTTTGGATGTAGCGATAGCGGAGATACCAGCACCCGGGAATGTAACTTTAGCTGTGGAACCGAATTTGTAAACCATATCCGGGTTGCCAGCTTTTGCACACTCGTCAAGGATTTCAAGGATCTGAGCCGGTTTTTCCGGATATAAGTGGTGTACGCAGTAAGCGTTATCCCAGAAAATACGGAAATCTTTAGCAGCTGGTTTTAAGTTAGCGAAACGTTTAACTGTCTCGTCGGAGTAAACTTCACCAGACGGGTTGGAGTAAAGCGGTACACACCAGATACCTTTTACTGTCTCGTCGTTGTTAACGAGCTCTTCAACCATATCCATATCCGGACCTGTTGGTGTCATCGGGATGTTAACCATCTCGATACCGAAGAAGTCACAGATAGAGAAGTGTCTGTCATAACCCGGAACCGGGCAAAGGAATTTAACTTTGTCAAGTTTGCACCACGGAGTGCTGCCCATTACACCATGTGTGTAGGAACGGGATACTGTATCGAACATTAATGTAAGGGATGCAGAACCATACATATAAACGTTCTCAGCCGGAGCGGACATCATCTCGCCCATGAACTGTTTTGCCTCTGCAAGACCTGTAAGTACGCCATAGTTTCTTGTGTCGCCATCAACTGTGTTGAAGTCGCTTGTTGTGTTTAAGATTTCTAACATCGGAAGGGAGAGATCAAGCTGATCAGAGCTTGGCTTACCACGAGCCATGTTGAGGCTGAGGTTCTTACCCTGGTACTCTTTGTATACAGCTGTTAACTGCTCTTTTAAAGAAGCGAGCTCTTCCTTGGACATTAAATGAT
>SVDR01000068.1 GCA_015057755.1 Lachnoclostridium sp. | reverse complement strand
AAGTTACTCGTCATAACTTATTATACCATGAATCGCAGGTTCTTCGGAGCCTGCTTTTCTTTTTTTACGCGCAAAAAAGGAGCTGAAGCTCCAGTAGCCTAATCAACTACTTTTGCAACAGCCCCTTCAATTCTATTTCACCTTATTTCTCATGCTCAAGAGCAAGAGTTACTGTTGTGATATCACAAACTTCTGTCGGACCGTAGTACTGGATCGCACCCGGGTATACGAAGCATGTCTCAACTGCCCACTGATCGCGGTGTGCTTCGAAGTATTTGAACGGAGCACCGTCGAGCTCAACAAGAGCTTTCTTGATAACCGGTTTGTCTTCGCCGTGTCTTCTCTCGATATTCATCATCTTTGTGATCGGCATACCACCTGCAACCCACTCGTTAGCCGGTGCGGAAAGGTTGGAAACTTTGGATAAGTATCCGTTGTAACCGTACTGGATCAGCATGAATGCGTTGTAGCCTAAGGAGTAGCAGTAGTCAGCATCGAAGTTGGACGGGAATGCACATCTTCCTTCATAACCAAAGAAGTGTGTGAGTGTAGCAAATTTACCTTTGTATGTGCCTGCTGCTTTTCTTGCTGCTAACTTGTCAGCAACGAGAGCTGCAAATAACTTCTCGGACTCGATGAGGGAAACCTGTACGTTGCCGTGCGGGTCGCGCTCTAAGAATAACTGCTGCTGGATTGCCTGCGGAAGGATTGCAAATACTTCCATGGACTCCTTGGATAAACCGTTCTCGATGAACGCATATTTCTCTTCCCATGTCGGAAGTGCATTGAAAGCGTCAGCTTTGCTGCCTGCAAGGAGATCGTTGATCTCGTGGATCAGAGCACCGAATTCCGGAACGAACTCAACAACACCCTCCGGGATAACAGCAACACCGAAGTTGTTGCCATTGTTGCCTCTTGTCTCAACAGCATCAGCGATGTAGTCAGCGATCTGGGAGAGGGACATCTTTTTCGCAGCTACTTCCTCGGAGATCAGGCAGATGTTCGGCTGTGTCTTGAGTGCACACTCAAGAGCAACGTGGGAAGCGGAACGTCCCATAACCTTGATGAAGTGCCAGTATTTCTTGGAAGAGTTACAGTCTCTTGCAATGTTACCGATGAGCTCGCTGTATGTCTTTGTAGCTGTATCGAAACCGAAAGAGCACTCGATATCTTCATTCTTTAAGTCGCCGTCGATTGTCTTCGGGCAGCCGATTACCTGAACGCCTGTATTGTTTGCTGCGAAGTACTCAGCAAGAACGCCTGCGTTTGTGTTGGAGTCGTCACCGCCGATGATAACAACTGCTGTGATGCCGTGTTTCTTACATACTTCAGCTACGATCGCGAACTGCTCTTTTGTCTCAAGTTTTGTTCTGCCGGAACCGATGATGTCGAAACCGCCTGTATTTCTGTACTGGTTAATGTATTCGTCTGTGAAGATTAAGTAGTTGTCTTCGATAAGACCGCTCGGGCCGCCCTTGAAGCCGTAAAGTTCGTTCTCCGGGTTTGTTGCTTTTAATGCATCATATAAACCGCAGATTACGTTGTGTCCGCCCGGAGCCTGTCCGCCGGAAAGGATAACACCTACGCGGTGTGTTTTTGCTTCAGATGTGTTCTGGCCTTTTACGAATGTGATTTCCTTTTTGCCGTATGTGTTCGGGAAAAGAGCTTTGATCTTATCCTGATCTGCAACGCTCTGTGTCTCAGCGCCTTCGTTTACGCCGATTTCAGAAATGCCGTGTCTGAGCATTCCCGGAAGCTTCGGGGAATATTCGTATCTGGCTTTCTGTAAAGATGAAATGCTCATAATTAAATCTCCTTTTGTTCATTTTCCTTTGAAAATTGCGCATGTATGAATTTTAATACATTTTCGTTAAAAAGTAAACTATCCGAAGGGAAAAACGTGCAATATTAAGGTAAAATTTTTGAGCTGAAAGGCAGTTTTTTTGGGAATAATGCTGAAAAGTGCTTTCCTAACCAAAGGAAAAGTGCTATAATGGGAAATGGTTTCATGTTTTGAAACATAATTACGTTGTATGAGATTCAGAAAGCAGAGTGTTACCCATGGAATATCGTGGTACAGGAAAAACAAAAGGAAATAAAAAGTCCGAAATCGTTCGTTACATATTTAAAAATGAAAATGCTTCAAAAACAGAGCTGACAAAAGCGCTTGGTCTCAGTATGCCTACGGTTTTGCAGAATACAAAAGAGCTGATCGAACAGGGGATCCTGATCGAAGTCGGAGAGTATGAATCAACCGGCGGACGACGTGCAAAGTCACTGGCGATCAATGGCAGGATGGGATACTCCGTGGGACTGGATATTACAAACTCCCACATTTCTTATGTGCTGGTTGATCTGTCCGGTACGGTGATGAACCGAGGAAGAACGAAACGCACGTTCCAGAATTCAAACGACTATTATCAGGCGTTGTTTGGTGATGTGGACAAGTTTTTAGAGACTTCGAAAGTGGATCGTGAGATGATCCTGGGCATAGGTGTGGCTCTGCCAGGCAACATCAATGCAGAAGAGAAACTGCTGATCAAATCACACGCATTAAATTTAGAAGGAATTAATCTGAAAATGGTAGAGGGCTTCGTGCCGTATCCGGTTCATTTTGAGAATGATGCAAATGCAGCGATGATCGCAGAACGCGAAAATATCGGAGAAGACGCAGTATACCTGTTTTTGAGCAGTACCGTTGGAAGTGCGATCAAGACGGACGGTTCTGTGCACCGTGGAAAGAACAGAAAAGCAGGCGAAGTAGGTCACGTGATCCTGGTTCCGGGCGGACGGCCGTGTTATTGTGGAAAGAAGGGGTGTGTGGATTCCTACTGTTCCGTGCAGGCTCTGGAAAAAGAAAGCGGGATGCAGTTAGACGAGTTTATGCAGTATGTGGAGAGAAAAGATCCTTCCGTGATGGAAATCTGGCGCGCGTATCTGGATTATCTGGCCATTACGATTTCCAATCTGCGTATGGTTCACGATACTGAACTGGTGCTGGGAGGAGAGATGGGCGAATATCTGGAAACACATATGATGGAACTCAGCTCCCGAATCCGCGAGTACAATAAATTTGATACGGATACCAGATATCTAAAGCTCAGCCGATATAAAAAGGAGAGTGCTGCGATTGGAGCAGCTCTTCATTTTATCTACCAGTATTTTGACAACATATACTAATATAGAAGAAGACCGAACTCCTGGATGCGGGGTTCGGTCTTTACTATTCCTTACTATATTAAGTAAGAGGGGAAAAATGGATAAAAAAGCAATTATTTTGTTTGAGATAGTTGACAAGAAAATTTGATTATGCTATATTTGAGCACGTTGCGACTTTTATAAAGCAATTTATAAAAGATGTCCTCAAAGTCTAGTTGCCGGGTGTCTTCATGTCCCCATTCCCCCATACCTCCCTGTATCGTTTTGGGGGCAGCATTGTCTGCAGTTAAAATATGATATCCGGCAAAAAGCCCCTGGGAAGCATACCATTCCCGGGGGCTTTTATTTATGTGTAGACTGTTGAATATGATGTTTGATCGCATCAAAGCTTTCTTTGCTGATGACATGCTCAATACGGCAGGCATCTTCCGAGGCAATCTCCGGATCAACGCCTAAACGGATCAGCATCTGGGAAAGAACTCTGTGACGCTCTAAAATGGACTCTGCGATCTCCAGACCGGATTCGGTCAGAGTAATGTGTCCGGCAGGATCTACCAGAATATGACCGTTGGCGCGGAGGTTTTTCATGGCCACGCTGACGCTTGGCTTGGAAAAATTCAGTTCATTGGCGATATCGATGGAACGCACATAGGACTGCTTTTTGCTCAGCAGCAATATCGTTTCTAAATAGTTTTCTGCAGATTCTTGAATCTTCAACTGCAACCCCTCCTGCTTGTAATTCATTCCAATCATTATATCACAGGAAGTGTAGACGGTCAAATTATATTAGAAGAAACACGCCTAGAAAAAGGTCTGGATAAAACGCTGTTTCATGAAGCGGTACTGTCTGGTCGGACGTCCCTTTCCTTCTTGCTTTTGCGGTTCGATTTCTTCTATTAAATTAGAGTCGAGGAGCTGCTGTAAAATGCGGTTGCAGCTTCGGCTTGTGATATTAAGCCACTGGGACAGGGAGGCAGCAGTCATGACTGTATCTTTGTCCATCTGGAACAATCCGACGATCTTTAACAGATTGCTCTCATTGATTCCGTTTGCCTGTGAATAGGCCAGGGCTTTTGTGTTGGAATAACTGTAGTTCAGCGTTCTGGTTAAAGAGAGAGGACCGGTCAGTGTGCTTTCTTCTCCGTGAATGATAAAACCGTCATTTTTTCCGTATTTGACTGCTTCCTGCAGTGCCAGCTCTGCCTGATAATGACTTTCTCCCAGGGATTTTCCAAAACCTGCACCAAGGCGGAAGTCCAGTTCTCCTGTCTGGTCGAGGAATGCGATCAGATCCTGAATGCGCTCAAAGCTGGTTTTGTAAAGATCGCTGTCCAGAGACAGTTCAAAACGGTGAGCAGCTGTGTGGAGAGCAAAATCGTACTGAAATTCTTTTCGGAATTCCAGCAGGTATTTGTGAAGTGTAATGTCCTGCAGTTCGCGGTCCTGAGAAGACACATACTCCGGGTAGATCAGTTTGATCAGAATGACAAGCTTTCCGGCTTGATTTTTCTGTTTTAAACGTAGCGCATCGATGGCATGACGGATTGAATCACGGATGGTTTCTGCATCCGGAATAAAATAAATATAAGGGATTTTCAGTTTGTTTAAAACCTCCAGCTGACTGGTGGTGCGGGTCAGGATCATGTCGATCTTTCCGGTATTCCAGAGTTCTTCTGCCCGTTCTTTCAAGGTGTTGTAATTGTAGACCGGATTTTCGAAGAGGTAGGGCATATAATTCGGACTCAGGTATTTCTTTAAATTCATAAAATCATTGACCGGACTTAAAAAGTCAATGTAGATTCTGGAGAGCGGAATGTGCGGATAACGGATCACGAAATTCAAAAGGATCGATAAAATATCTTTCTCCGAATAGGAGATAAAGCTGCACGGAACCTGAATATTGTCAATATGAGTCAGCATGTAGGAGTATCCAAGCTCTCCGGAGAAGAAAATAACGTCGCTGGAATCCTTGCATTTCTCATATATTTCCTTAATTTCTTCTAATTGCTTATAAACATAGTTTGTAAACGTACATCCGAAGTCCTGATGCTCCAGTGCACTGTTGATGACATCCATGGATTTTTTCGGACTGATGATACTGACATTGATCATATGGAAACCTGCTCCTTTCAGACAATTACGGGTCTTTTAATGACAAGCGTGTCGATAAATCGTATCACACCAGAATCGTACCATAGAATGTTGACAAAGTCAAAAGCCTATGTTAGAATGAAATCAAATAAAAGACGCGAAATACATGAGTCTTAATATAAAAGGGGTTCAAAACGAAGCCTTTCCGGATAGGGAAACGGAAGGGATTTTCGCATGACCAACGGTGAAAACGCCTTTTTCTCATGAAAGAGTGCGTGAATACATAATTGTTTAAACAATATGTACATAAGAAAATACTTTGCCGACAACAACTTCCTTTTATGGTTCTTATTTTGGGACATTAAGTTTCAATAAAAGACCCAGAAACGTATTTTAAGTCTCTTATTGGTGCGAGTGACGCACAGGGGTGAATAAATAACCAATTTTTTAAGGAGGTATTTGCGAAATGAGCAAGTATATCGAGAGAGTATTAGCTGAAGTTAGAGAGAAAAACGCACACGAGCCGGAGTTCCTTCAGACTGTAGAAGAAGTTTTAGAGTCTTTAGCACCGATCGTTGATGCACATCCGGAGTATGAGAAAGTTGCTCTTCTTGAGAGAATGGTAGAGCCGGAGAGAACAATCGAGTTCCGCGTTCCGTGGGTAGATGACAATGGTCAGACACACGTTAACCGTGGTTACCGCGTACAGTTCAACGGCGCTATTGGACCGTACAAGGGTGGCTTACGTTTCGCTCCGAACGTAACACTTTCTGTTATGAAATTCTTAGGCTTCGAGCAGACATTCAAAAACTCCTTAACAACACTCCCGATGGGTGGTGCTAAGGGTGGTTCCGACTTCGATCCGAACGGTAAGTCTGATGCTGAAGTTATGAGATTCTGCCAGAGCTTCATGAACGAGTTATACCGTCACATCGGTCCGGACATCGATATCCCGGCTGGTGACCTTGGTGTTGGCGCTCGTGAGATCGGTTACATGTATGGTCAGTACAGAAAACTTCGTGGCGCATTCGAGAACGGCGTTATCACAGGTAAGGGTATGTCCTTCGGTGGTTCCTTAATCCGTCCGGAAGCTACAGGTTTCGGTGCTGTATACTATGTAGAAGCAGTTATGAAACATGAAAACGACACAATCGAAGGCAAGACAGTTGCTGTATCCGGTTTCGGTAACGTAGCTTGGGGTATCGTAACAAAACTTGCTGAGTTAGGCGCTAAAGCTGTTACATTATCCGGTCCGGATGGATACATCTACGATCCGGAAGGTATCACAACAAAAGAGAAGATCGACTACATGCTCGAGATGAGAGCTTCTGGTAGAAACCGCGTTCAGGACTATGCTGACAAGTTTGGCGTAGAGTTCTTCCCGGGCCAGAAACCGTTCGGTCAGAAAGTTGATATCGTTATGCCGGCTGCTATGCAGAACGACGTTCGTATGGGCGAGGCTGAGCAGATCGTTGCTAACGGCACAAAGTACTACATCGAAGTAGCTAACATGCCGACAACAAACGAAGCTCTTAAATACTTAATGTCCCAGCCGAACATGGTAGTTGCTCCGTCCAAGGCTGTTAACGCTGGTGGCGTTCTTGTATCCGGTCTTGAGATGTCCCAGAACTCCATGAGATACTCCTGGACAGCTGAAGAAGTTGATGAGAAACTTCACAGAATCATGACAGGTATCCATGACACATCCGCAGCTACAGCTGAGAAGTATGGCTTAGGCTACAACCTCGTTGCTGGTGCTAACCTTGCTGGTTTCCAGAAGGTTGCTGACGCTATGATGGCTCAGGGTATTGCTTGGTAATTTGATTACTGATCAAAACTGAATAAAACCAAAAGTTTTAAGGGGTGTTGTGGGTGATTTCACCCACAACACCCTTATTTTTTACAATGTGAATTTAGTGAATTAAAGCGTCAACTACTTTGATTCGCATTACAGGAAGGAAGTATTCCGATGGCATTTACCGTATTTTACACAGTACAGATCAATGATGCTGCCACTAAGATTTTCGAGGCAGCAGGCGGAAAGGCTGTGCTGACAAACCACTTTTTTGACGAAGCGGGTTATATTGAGGAATTAAAAGAATTACAGCCGGAGGCAATCCTCTGCCGTACAGAGCCAATCACTGCTGCGATGATGGATGCAGCAGGTTCGAATCTGAAGGTGATTGCAAAACAGGGGGCAGGTCTCGACAATATCGATGTGGAAGCTGCGACGGCAAGAAAGATTCCGGTTGTCTATGCGCCGGGACAGAATGCCCAGTCCGTGGCAGAGCAGGCGGTATTTTTGATGCTGGCTTGTGCGCGTCGTTTCAACTATGTGGATAAGCAGTTCCGTGCCGGAAACTATAAAGTTCGCTTCAGCCTGGACAATACATATGAGTTAAAAGGAAAAACTCTGGGGCTTCTCGGCTGCGGAAGGATTGGCCAGCTGCTCGCAGGAATTGCAAAGTACGGTTTTGGAATGAATGTAATTGGATATGACCCATTTCTGAAACAGGAGCAGATCGGTGACCTGATCACTTTGATCCCGGAGCAGGAGGAGATTTTCAGACAGTCCGATTTTGTCAGCATCCATACACCGCTTCTTCCGTCCACTTACCACAGTGTTGGTATGAAGCAGTTAAAGATGATGAAACCGACGGCCTCTCTGATCAATGCCAGCCGCGGTGAAGTTGTCAATGAGGAGGAACTGATCCAGGCGATGAAAGAAGGCGTGATCAACTGCGCCGGTCTTGATGTGACTGAGAAAGAGCCGCTTCCGCTTGACAATCCGTTATATGAGCTGGACAATGTGATTCTGACTCCGCACACGGCTGCATCCACAGAGCAGTCCATTATCCGCTGCTGTGAGACTGCAGCCAATGATATTGTGGCAGTTCTTGAGGGAAGAGCTCCGAAGTATCAGTTTAATAAGTTTTAAATTTTGTTCTTTCGGGGGAAAGAACAGTGAAATAATAGGAGGACATTATGAGTAAAATTGTTGAATCCGCAAAATCTATGATGCCGGAACTGATCGCCATCAGAAGACATTTCCACATGTATCCGGAGAACTCCAGATGTGAAAAAGAGACTTCTGCGAAAGTTATCGAGCTTCTGAAAGAGATGGGCGTTGATGAGATCATCGAAAACGTAAACGGTTACGGTGTGATCGGTGTGATCAAGGGCGCAAATCCGGGTGAAGTAGTTGGTATCCGTGCAGATATGGACGCTCTTCAGGTTCAGGAGATGAACGATGTAGAGTACAAATCCAGAAACGAAGGCTGCATGCATGCTTGTGGCCACGATGCACATACAGCAGGTCTGATCGGTGCAGGTAAGATTCTTTGCCAGAATCGTGATATGATCAACGGTACTGTTAAATTAATCTTCCAGCCGGCAGAAGAATTATCTCCGTACGGCGGTTCTAAGGGTATGTTAGAGTCCGGACACCTTGACGATGTGAAGGCTGTTTACGGTCTCCATGTATGGCCGGATCTTCCGCACGGTAAAGTTGGTATTAAAGCAGGTCCGTTAATGGCTGCTACAGACCATTTCACAATCAAGATCCATGGTAAAGGCGCTCATGGCGCGAAACCGGATCAGGGTATTGACGCAGTTGTTCTCGGCGCACAGTTTGTTATGAACGCACAGACATTTGTAAGCCGTAAAGTAAGCCCGTTAGACAACGCAGTTGTTACATTCGGTATTTTCAATGCAGGTACAAGATACAACGTTATCGCAGGTGACTGTCTCCTTGACGGTACAGTACGTACATTCAATCCGGATACACGTGATATGATCGAAGATTCCATGAGAAAACTTCTCGATGCTCTCTGCCTCCAGAGCGGATGTACAGCTGAGATCGAGTACGGTCGCGGTTATCCGGCACTGATGAACCATGAGAAAGATGCACTTTTAATCAGAGAAACAGCAGTAAATCTCTTTGGCGAAGAGGAAGTTGTTGATGTGACACTTCCGGCGATGCCGGCAGAAGACTTCTCCTACTATCTTGTAGAGAAGGAAGGATGCTTTGTATGGCTCGGTTCCGATACAACTCCGGAAGGTGAGACAGCATGGCCGTTACATAACAGCAGATTTGATATCGATGAGGATCTCCTCTGGAGAGGATCTTCCTTACTTGCACAGGTTGCGATTGACTATTTGAATAAATAATGAGTCGTGTGTCAGGGCAAATGCAAGCTGACACGACGGAATAATGAGCAGTACGACGGCATACAGTCATTGTGGCTGTATGCCGTTTTTTAAATTGCCGGCAAACTATATGTTCAAAGGTTGCAGTTCACTGCACCGAGAGGTGCGGGCGGACAAAACTCCTTGAAGCAGTACATGGAGAAGGAGAGGAAAGAACGTATGTATGATGTAAAAGAAAAATCCATTTTGGAACTGCAGGCAGCGATGGAAGCCGGAGAGACCACTTCTGCAGAATTAGTCATTGGTTATATGAACCGGATCAAGGCGCTTAATTTATCCGGTCCGGCGCTGAATGCCATTCTGGAATTGAATGTAGAGGCGGTGACCATTGCTATGGCCATGGACCGCGAGCGTAAATTAAAAGGAAAACGCAGCGATCTTCATGGTATTCCGGTACTGATCAAAGGCAATATCGGAACCAATGATCAAATGCACACATCCGCAGGCAGCCGTGCACTGAAAGACCACTATGCGCCGGAAGATGCCAACCTTGTAAAACAGCTTCGCGAAGCGGGCGCAGTGATCCTGGGAAAAGCCAATCTGACCGAAATGGCAAAGTTTTTTGCTGTGGACATTAAGAATGGCTACAGCTCCTGGGGAGGACAGGTCATCAATCCGTATGGTGCTGACTGGGATGCCAGCGGTTCTAGTACCGGTTCTGCAGTTGCTGTGGCAGCAAGTTTCTGTGCGGCTGCAGTGGGAACAGAAACCTGCGGCTCTATTTTGTCTCCGTCATGGAGAAATGGAATTGTGGGTCTGAAACCGACGGTCGGCCTGATCAGCCGAGGAGGAATCGTACCGCTTGCTTCCTCTCAGGATACAGCAGGACCGATGGGACGTACCGTAGAGGATGTGGCTGTATTGCTTGGAGGACTTGTTGGAGAAGACAGTGCAGACCCTGCGACTTGGTACCGAGAGGATCATCGGGAGAATGATTATACGAAATATCTCGATGCTGACGGTCTTTCTGGAATGCGGGTCGGCGTGAACCGTGCGGTTCTGAGCGGACTTTCAGAAGAAGAACAGAATTTGTTTGAAGAAGCGGTGAAGGTTCTGGAAAATCAGGGAGCTGTTTTAGTGCAGGATACCAACGTCGATCGCTTCAGTGGCGGATACCGGCTGATGAAATACGAGTTTAAAGCCAATGTAAATCATTATCTTGCAAAAAATGGTGGAAGCGGTACCGTCAAGACGCTTGGAGAGTTTATCAAGTACAATGAAGATCATCAGGAACTTTGCCTGAAATATGGTCAGGACAATTTGCTGAATGCAGAATTTGGCACTTCCGGCCGCCTGATCGAAGAGGAGTATCTGGAGGAAAAGATCAAATGCCACAAGCTTCGTGACGTGGTGGAAGAGGCATTTGCAGAGCATGATCTGGAAGTCATGGTATTTCCGGGAGTCATGGACCTTCCGGCTGTGACGAATTTTCCGGGCATGATCGTTCCGGCAGGATACACATCAGAAGGAAAGCCTTTTGGAATCACCTTCATGGCATTAGAAGGTGAAGAAGGAAAGATTCTTCGGGCGGGCTACAGCTATGAGCAGGCGAGCAAATTAAGATATGCACCAGAGTTTACATAATATAAAAACTGGAAGAGAGGGGAACATTCTGGAAAAGAGTGTTCCCTTTTTTAATTAGCGCGTGATAAAAAAATAACAAATACTTGCAGCGTAGGTCTTGCGGGATTATTGCAAATGGTATACAATAATAGCGTTTGAGAGAATATAGATAGGCTTTGCAGTGGTAAAACATGGCAGAGTCTGCAGATAAAGGAGAAAAATCATGAGCAAAAAACCGGTAGTGTTAATGATCCTGGATGGTTATGGTCTGAATAAGAAAGAGGAGGCAAACGCTGTATTTGAGGCGAAGACTCCGGTTATGGACAAATTAATGGCAGAGTGTCCGTTCGTAGAAGGCAATGCAAGCGGTCTTGCAGTTGGTCTTCCGGACGGTCAGATGGGCAACTCTGAGGTTGGCCACCTGAACATGGGCGCAGGCCGCATCGTTTACCAGGAGCTTACAAGAATCACAAAATCCATCGCTGACGGCGATTTCTTCGAGAATGAAGAGTTCTTAAAAGCTGTTGAAAACTGCAAGAACAACAATTCCGCACTTCATATGTATGGTCTTGTTTCTGACGGCGGCGTTCACAGCCACAACACACACATTTATGGTCTTTTAGAGCTGGCTAAGAGAAACGGTCTTGAGAACGTATTTGTACACTGTTTCCTTGACGGCCGTGACA
>SVDR01000067.1 GCA_015057755.1 Lachnoclostridium sp. | reverse complement strand
AAAATCGGTTTCTCGCCAATTTCGATCATTGGCTTCGGTTTTAAATGGCTCTCTTCACTGATTCGTGTTCCAAAACCACCTGCCAGAATTACAACTTTCATGGTTAATCCTCCTGTTTAAAAATATTCCATCCATTGTCTCTCAGGATCCTAAGGGCTTCTTTTTTGCCTGGCTTGCTGTACTCCAGTTTCTGTTTCAGCACCTCATCGTCCTGATTTTCGAAATCCAGAAGGATTTCTTTTACTCCAAGGCTGTGTTCTTTTCGATACGGTGCTTTCGCAAGCTCCGACTTTGTAGTCATCAGATTTCCGCCAAGCACAACGGCCGCGATCAACAGCGCCGCCAGTTTCACGACGGTATTGAATCCACGTTTCGCTTTGCTCTGTTCCTGCTTCTCTTCACGAACCATTTTCCATACAAATGCGAACGTCAAAAGAATTCCCAGGATTCCTACCTGATACTGCAGCGCGTAACGGGAACTCATTCCGTAGGTATCCTTTAAGAAAATCCAGCGGCTGACCATAACGATCAGATGATTCATTCCACCGCCCGCCAACAGCATCAGCGGAAAAATTGTTTTCTTATAAACTCCATAATAGAAATTCATCCACAGAGCGAGAAAATAAGATGCCAGCACCCCTGCTCCTGTCACATACAAAAACAGTTCCGGTACATTCTGCATGCGCTCCGTGATCAATTCTACTCCAAAAATGATAGAAGAAAAGGACTTTAACAAAAACTTAAGGAAAAATTTCGGTTGTTCAAACAATGTTCCAATCAAAGATCCTTCCACCGCTCCCGCATGTTCATACACTGCCTGAGAATTGCTCCAAATGTATAATAACAATGGCCAGAGCACATTCACCGCCAGCATCACGATCTGCTTATTGGTAAGTCCTTCGTCATCCGTATCTTTCTTTAACCATGTATTCTGCAGCCAGATAAATCCATACGCAATAAACAGGGTCATAGAATAAACTGCACAGTACGGACCTGCAATAAAAATGGTTGTGATCGCCGGAAGCACCATCATCTTGAGCAGATCGCCCGGTTTCCCTTCGTTTCTGTATACACGGTCCAGAACCGTATAATGATAAAAGAAACAGACAAATGCCAGAAAATGCATCCAGCCGGTACTGTTGTACAGCATTTCCCATTTATTCAGACTGAACAGGAACACCATGATGGCTGCATACCAGCCGAGCCCTGTCTGATGTTTCTTACAGTATCCGCCAATGATCCACGCTGATGCTCCGAAACTCAGCACACCAAGCAGGCGATCAAAGGTCACACTGTAATCGAAAAATGTCACATTGATCGCGCGTCCCAGATAACTGATCGGCATTCTGGTCAACAGATCCGCCACAAAAAACTTCTCCGGATTCCACACATCCGGCAGATACGAGTTGATCAGACGAATGTAGTCGGAGTAGATCATATCAATTGTGGCAATGTGCAGATAGTACAAGTAAAACAAGGTGCCAAGGATTGGCAGACCTATGTATACATATTTTCTAAATGATTTCATTCTTATTCTCCGGAAGAATTCTGTTCCTGTGTCCCCTGCGGTTTCCGCGGACGTCTTCTGCGGCGGCGCTTATGCGGATTTGCCTTCTTTTCTGCCTCAGCTTCCTGCACCGGAGTTTTTTTCTCCTGTACCGGAGCTTCTGCTTTCTTCTCAACAACTGCCGTCTCTGTACCTTCTGCTTTTTTACCGGAGGATTTCCGTCTTCTTCTGCGCTTCTTCTTCGCAGGCTCCTGCTCTGGTTTCGGTGTCTCTGCTGCAGCCACCGTTGCTGCTTCCTGGGCATTCTGCTTCGACTGCCCGGATTTCTTCCTTCTCTTTTTCTTCTTCTTTGCAGGCTGCTCCTGCGGATTTTCCTGCGCACCCTTCTGTCCACTCTTATGCGGATTCTTCTGCGTATGTTTCTTCGCGTCATCCTGCTGCTTTCTCTGCTCCTGACGCTTTTTCGGATTCTGGCTGCGCTCCGTGATCGTCTTCAATACATCTTCCAGATAATTGAACTGATTCCACGCATCATCCTTATCTGCATAATTCTCATGCACTGCTTTATTTCCGATCATGCGGACCTGATTCATTTCCCATCTCGCCACCCGGTCAATATATCCGTTATCTGCCAGCCAGCGGTTGAACCGATGATAAGTCATTACCTTAGATGTTGACTCTTTCACCGAGTTGTCCAGCTTGATTCCATTTTTTTCTGCCACAAGTCTCAGCAGCAGCTCCAGGTTCTGTCTGCCCCTTACCATAGCTGCATTATACTCTCCGCGGCGCAGCCATGCTTTTTCCTTCTGCAGTTCTTCCTTTACCGGTCCAAGATATGCTGTGCGGGTTTTTACGAGAATCACAGCCGCCAAAACTGCCGCAACCGCCAGTCCTCCAACCAGCAGGAGGATTTCATTCAGTCCCATCCCATACTCTCCTTATTACTTTGCTCCCAGTGTTACCACCATTGCGAGTCTCTCCTCGCCTCTCTTCTCCTTCGCATTTGCCACATAGAAATTACAGGAGAATTCCAGCGAGATCATCTGATACGGCGCTGAAGGAATTTCATAGATCATATAATTATCCGTAAATACCAGATCCGGCATCCATTTGCCGTTCACACGGATCTTGCAAACCTGCTCGCCTGTGATCGTACCTGGATAATAACATCCCAGCCTCAACGTATCTGTGTTTCCGTTCATTAAAACAATCTTTGCATGTTCATCCACCCAGCCGTCTGCATAACTTCCGTACGCGTAATTTCGTCTCTGGTGTGCAACAAAATCTGTTACATCTTTGTATGCATTATGCTCCTTGTCCTCCCAGAGGATCACGCAGCGGTCTGTAATGTTCTTAAAATCAAAGTCGCTGTCGATGAACTTAATCTTCGTGTTCTTTGCGTCCCCGTCTTTGTCATACACTTTCAAGAAAGTCTGGGCCGTAAAATCACTCATTTCGTAGTCATTTCCTATGATGTAAACCTGCTTGTCAAAAATATCGTCTCCGTACTTTTCAATCGTCTCTTCCGCAAGAGAATTGTAGCGAAGCTGATTCGGCCAGAGATACAGGGTATCCCAGTTCGCGCGGTAAAAGGTCTCCGGCTGGAAGATCAGCGCCACATAGATCGGAACCAGAACGGCCGCATAGCCCATGACAGAAGTCATGTATGCAAGCATGATCAACGCCGCCGCATAAACCACGTAGATCCAGCGCATTTCCACACGAATCGTTACACTGGAAGAACCAATGCTGAGTGCGATAAACGCCAGAAACAACAGCACGGTCTTGATGTGCGGGATCAGCTTTTTCGGATTCTTCGTCTTTATAACTTCCAGAACCATACCAACAACAAACGCTGAGATTGAAAGCCCCAATACAACATTGGACCGGTCGATCAGTGTGCGGATATGCTCCGGAGAATCCTCATAAGGCATGACACAGAGATAATCCGGACCGGAGTTGTGTCCAAATACAAACCATACCTGCTCCCACGCCTGCTTGATGGCATCTGCCATTACGAAGGTATCCTCAACATCCGTTCCGCCTGTGCCCGCCGGAGATAACGTTCCGATGGTAATGTAGCGGATCAGCTGGATCACCGCAAAAACGCCAACCGTCATAACCAGGAAGATCCATTTCGGAACCACTTTCTCGCTGGTCACTGCCTGACCGCGGCTTCTATTTCTCCTGCGGCTGCTTTCCCTGCGGGAAGCTTTGCCTTCCTCCTGTGCTTCATCCGCTTCTGCCTCGACAGGCTGATGAGCTCTGCGTCTCTCCGGTCTGGAACCGATCAGAAGACCGACCAGCAATACCGGAACCAGCACCATGTAGCGCTCATGAATGAAGCTCGCCATAAAATACAGTACATTAGCAAGCACATACGCAACGGAACTGCGCTCATTCGCATATCGCCAGATGTAGTAAAGCATTCCGATTCCCGCCCAGAGGCCAAGACTCTCCATCAGTCCGTAAAACTGACCAATCTGATAATAGCTGAATCTGGAAAGCAGATACGCACCCGCCACAAGGATGCTGACAATCTTTCTGCCTCTGCTCATGCGCACGGAAATCGCATAAATGGAATACGCGATCGCAGCATTGAGAATGATGTTAAACGGAACCATCAGCTCCACGCGTCCGCCCAGAATAAACATCTCCAGCCACGCTGCCAGATAGAATACAAAACGGAACCGAGTGCTTCCCATCGGAAATACGAACTCCCGGAATGTCTGCTCTCCGTAACAGGACCACAGATACAGGTCGTCCATGTAAAGACCTTTCAACTCCACACCCTGATTAATGTAAAAACCAAATCCGATCAGAATGGCAAAGATCAAAAGCCCTTCCTTGGTATTGTCAAATATCTCTGCAAGCATCCGCTTTACATTTTTGTTGACTTTAAAACTGTTACGTAACTCCATTCGTATTTCTCCTTACATCTGCTCTCCTGCATAATAGCACTGTGCAAATTCATACAGCACACGCTCCGGATTTTCCGGAACCACAGGTTCCTTTGCAAATTCGGCCAATACATGGCCATTTTCGTAAAACAGATTTGTCAGATATCCTGACTCAATCATTTTTACAACGAAGTTCCAGGCTTCTGTTCCCGGTTTCAGGTAGCCTCCGCAAAGATAAACGTAGTCAATCTTTGCATAGTCAAAGAAATCCACCAGTCCCTGCACGCTCGCTGAAACATAATAATTTCCGCCGCTGCCTGCAATGTCCGTATAGCTCTGTGCATTACACGGGAACATGAGCATCTCCGGCTGCTCTCCGTAAACCAGCACTCTTGTCTCCGGATCCTTCGCCAAAATATCCCAGATTTCCACATTTCCCTTATGCTCCATCTGACTTTTCGCCTCTGCCCAGTGGTCATAATAGCCTTTGTGCGCCACTGCAGCAGGACTCAGCCCCAGCGTTCCACTCCAGTTGCTGACTGCAGTTACTGCCACATTAAACAGCAGCATCGGAACCAAAAGGATCAGCACAGAGCCTGCCATGCGCGGGCTCTCCATTTTTCCGATCACGACCACTGCCAGGATCGTAAACAGACAATATAATAGCAGAAAATAATTACCATCCACCTGCCACAGCAGATACAGCATTACCAGACTCATCAGACCGTTGGTAATGAATACGCTTACCAGACAGGCAAGCGGTCGTCTGTCTTCTTTTTCCACCGTCTTCATACGCGCCAGCAACGGTACGACAAACAGTACCAGGAAAACCAGAAGCAGAGACGTTCCCCATGCGATCCGCACATGGGCCATATCCTCTCCGACGGGTGACAAAAGCACTCCGTAGAGACGTTTCAAAAAATGCTTCAACATTCCCTTTAGTCCGAGACCGCCGCCATTGGACGGAAGTCCATCGAACATAAACGGATATTTTACTGTAAATCCAAGTTTCGTCCAGATTGATGTCAATACAGATGTGACCGGAAGTCCGGTCTGGATCATGGTGCGCGCCCAGATCATCAGCCACATCGCGATCGCGGGAATCCAGGAAATCAGCGCACGGTCTTTGACATTAATCCGAAAGCATTTCGTCACAAACAGGAACACAAATACAGTTCCTGCCAGAATTGTGGAAAATGCAAGCGAAGTCGGTTTTAAAACCATGGTCATTAAAAATGCATTTCCCGCCACAGCGAAATCCACAGTTTTCTGCTCCTTTACAAACCTGAGCAGAAAATACGTCATGATCAACTGAAAGAAACACGTCGCAGAGTCTGTCTTCGCCGTGATTCCCATGTTTGTGATCGCCGGAATACTGACAAGAAGAACCATGCACAGCAGTTTCCACTTGCGCTCCACAAACATTCCCGCAATTTCCGCTGCCGACAGCAGAATTCCCAATGTCATCCATATCTGAAAACTCAGGAAAAAGCTGTAGGACGGAAGTCCGGAAATCGGAAGGAGAAGCGTCTCCAGTCCTTTCGAATACGTGTAGACAACATTAATGCTGCCCATGTTTTCGAAAATACCGTCTCCATCATTAAAAACATATTCGGAACGAAGTCCGTAATGCAGGGAATCATAGTCCGCACAGATATTCATGCGTCCAGCCTGCAGCAAAAGCATTGCGAAAACAAACGCCACTGCCATAGCTGCCAACCACGAAATCTTCTCCTGTTTCGACGCAGATGTTCTTTTTACACTTCTAAGTACCGGATATCCTGCTGCAATTCCAAGACCGACGGCGGCGACACGTACAGCCGGAATGCTTCCGACACCCAAAAGCGACATGATCCCGTACAGCAGGATCAGTCCGATGCTGCCCAGCGTAACGTCTGCCATCACAGCAGTCCGTCTGCAGTTCTCCAGCCAGCCGTCGCGATCCAGCCATCTTCTGGCAACCCGTCCCACACAGACGATCACTGCCAGATACAGTCCGGACACCAGCATCGGTAAAAACGCCTGATGCATCCAGGTAAATACCACGGTCTCCAGGATCAATGCACCTGCGCGAAGTTTCCTGTCACGTATCAGAAATAAAATTACAAATGCCACGCCAAATATCATGGCAGTTTCCAGTAACAATCCCTGTGTCTCCGGTCGCAAAAATCTTGCGCCGTCCACTCCGGTTCGGAATATTTTATTGTAACTGATCAGAAGTGCCGGCAAAACTGTACACGCCAGCATAACGAGTGATAACCACTCCCGTTTTTTCATATTACCGGTCTTCCTTTCCCTTACTCAAAAATTTCATAATACTGCAGCACATGGAACTCACGGATATCTTCAAACCGGTCATGCATTCCCTGCTCCTGTCCGTCATAAAACACTCCGTTTTTATCTAAAATTCCCATCGCGTGTACTGCGTCATAGTCCTCCGTCAAGAGATCTGCCGCTGCAAACAGGCCTGTCTGTGCAAGTCCTGCCTCTTCCAGCACCTGGCTGCCCAGCATAAATGCACTCATATCTCCGGTCTCAGAAATATCCCTGTCATAGTTGGTCCAGATCATATACGGAGTCTTAAACGACTGGATTTTTAAAGCTCCCGGAACTTCTGTCCAGCGGATTCCATACAGCTTTTCAAAGAATTCCGTTTCCACACTCGGCTGATGATCGCCAAACATGACAACCATCGTCGGCGCCTCGATCATTTCCAGTTCACCAAGAAAATATTCCAGTGCTTCATCCGACATATCGATCAGCGTCAGATACTGGTCAGCTTTCGGATACAGACCTTCACAAGCTTCCCCATTCAGCTCTGTCACATGAACATCTGCCTCCAGATTCGCAACTTCAAAACCACCATGATTCTGCATTGTCACATTGAAGATGAAAAGCTTTTCCTCTTCGTCCTTTTCTCTGAGCAGATGAAGGATCGCATCGTAGTCGGAGCGGTCACTCATATAGTCACGCGGTCTGGTGAACGCTGTCCCCTCCGCGCTCAGCTTCTGCTCCAATTCGTCATAAAATTCCTGATCATAAAAACTGTCAAATCCCAGATTCTCATATGCTTCTGTACGATTCCAGTTGTAACCCGGGTACGGGTGCATGGCAATGGTCTCATATCCCTGTTCGCCAAAACATTTCGCCAGAGAGTTGTCTCCCGGTTTCGTTAAAAACTGATACGGAATACATCCCTGAGGAACAAATGCACAGGAATTACCTGTCAGAAATTCGTATTCACTGTTGGCAGTCATAGCTCCAAACACAGGAACATACAGATTGCCCTTCTGTGTATTCGGTTCCTCCGATAACTGATCATAAAACTCCAAAAACGGTTTGTCTGTCTCAAAAGAATGATCATCCACCAAGCCATTGAACAGACGCAGATCCGAAAAACTTTCATTCATAATGCAAATGACATTTGTCGGCATCGCCTGCTTCGCGGATGTCTCCGCATTTCCGTAAAACACTTCTGTCAACTGCTCCGCTTCCTCCGTCGAATATCCATCCGGTTTAGGAGCGATCACGGATTTGAAAGAAAGCACGGTCGAAAGCACAACACCCTCTTTTTCAAAACTCACAACCGGATCCCACATCGGAACATCCAGTTGATACTTAGGTGCAATTACCTGAAACAATACGATCAAATAAATTGCACTGCTGATTCCCCAGAGTCCGATTCCTTTGAGATATCCAGCCCCTCGGCTTCTCAGTTTTGGGCACTTCCACGCCCATACACTCAGCGCAGCCATCGCAAGAAAGGTCAAAACCAGCGTCGGCGTAATCGTATAATTATAGTTGGCAGACACCGTCATCGCTGTCCGGACCGCCAGTACGTCCCAGATCATCGCCGGGCGTTCACGGAAGCTGATCACAAAATATTCTACCAGCGCAAGTACGTAAAGCACCACATTTAAAACCGGCCATCCGACTTTCGTCGTCCGAAATACTGTAAATACCCCCACATACAGCATATAGTAAATGACCAGATTCAATCCCACACAAAGCGGATCAAGAAATGTAAGATTCCCCATCACAGTCTCTGCCGTCACAAACATCATAGCCGGCATCAACCAGTACAAACTATCGGAAAATCTCTTATTCTTCATAGAAGCGATCCTCCAGCATCAGGCAAAGGACATGATAGATCGGAAGATGGTACTCCTGAATCTTATATGTCTCCTGCTCCGGAACGATCACTGCCACGTCCGCAACCTTTGCAAGCTTACCGCCGTTCTTGCCGGTCAGCGCGATTACCTTTAAGCCTTTCGCTTTAGCTGTGATCGCTGCGTACATAACATTTTCCGCATTTCCGGATGTACTGATTCCAATAAACACATCGCCCGGTTTTCCGTAGCCGTTTACCTGCTGCGCATAGCACATAACCGGATCCTTGTCATTTGCAAACGCAGTATTTAAGGATGTGTGCGCGTTCAGACAGATGGCAGGAAGTCCGCCCTGCAGGTTCTTGATCAAACCTGCGCCGCGTTCCGGGTCAATCTCCATCAGCGCTTCCTGCATCTCCTTGCTGATGGTACGATTTTTAATAAAGCCTTTCATAAGCTCTCCGACAATATGCTCTGCATCAGCCGCGCTTCCGCCATTGCCAACGATCAGCACTTTGCCGTCATTTTCATAACATTCAACGATTGTATTATATGCATTTTCGATCTCGTCCCGAATGCTCGCAAGCAGCGGGTATCTGGTGATCAATTCATTAAGCATGTATTTCTCTCCTTCAATTACAGTCAAGGTGGACATAGTCACCCCATCTTACTTATTTTATCATATCCCATTTCGTCTTTCTAGCGTCTTTTACAGATTTTCTGGTGTTTTTCTCTTAAAAGAAACAAGAAACACTTCCCAAAATACAAAAATACCGTACAAGTCAAAACTCACACCATCATTTCGACTTGTACGGTATCTAAATCTCTCTTAATGATCGGACTTCAGTCCCGCTCCGCACATCGTAACCAAACTGTCCGGAGTCTTACCGTGCAGTTTGCAATACTTCAGATATGCCGCATAGTTTCCTGCAGTTGTATGTTCACAATAAATTCCCTGTCTTGCAAGAGCCTCCCTTGCAGGAAGGATTTCTTCCTCCGGAATCTCCACGATCTCCATATCGTACTGATAAATCTTTTCCAAAATCTCCACACCGCGCATCGGCTGACCGATGGCAATACCCTCTGCCAAAGTCGGAGTCGGCTTCACCTGTGCAGGTTCTTTCAGGCCAAGCCTCTTCGCCTCAGCAAACGGCGCACATCGCTCACTCTGGATCGCGATGATATTTGGCATCTTTTCGATGATTCCGCTCTCCACCAGATGCTCAAGACCAAACACCGCACCCAGGAACAAGGTTCCGTTTCCTAACGGAATGAAAATGTTCTGCGGGATTCTGTGAAGCTGTTCATAAATCTCATAAATGTAAGTCTTGGTACCCTGATAGAAGAATGGATTGTATACATGGTTTGCATAGTATTTGCCCTCTTCATCCACTTTAGCACGGCAGACATCCGCACAATGATCTCTGGAGCCCGGAACCACATTCACCTTGGAACCGTGCGCCTGGATCATATCGATCTTCTTCGGAGATGTTCCCTCCGGAACAAAGATCTCACACTCAATTCCTGTCTTTCCGCAATATGCAGCCACACTGTTTCCTGCATTTCCGCTGGAGTCCTGTACCACAGAATCCACGCCGATCGCCTTACAGTGGGACACCAAAACTGCAGCGCCTCTGTCCTTGAAAGAAAGAGTCGGCATAAAATAATCCATTTTCAGCATCAGGTCTTCGTCATACTTTACGATCGGAGTCATGCCCTCACCAAGGGTAACAGACTTCCATGTATCGCCCTCCAACGGCATAAACGCACGGTAGCGGAACAAGCTCCATTCATCTTTATCGATTAGCGCCTCATCGAATTTTGGCGGCTGATAATCCAGTTTCCACAGACCTCCACACTCGCACTTCGGATTGCGGGTGGTCACATCCATTTTCATTCCACATTTTGAACAAACATACTGTGCTTTCATCATACTACCTCCGCGATCGCTTCAATTTCTACCAGACATCCAAAATGCAGCGCCGGAACCGGAACCACGATTCGAGCCGGTTTGTGCTCTCCAAAGAACTCGCCATACACTTCATTGATCGCATCCCAATAGCTGACATCCGCAATGTACACTCTGCACTGCACCACCTGATCCTTCGTCAGACCTGCTGCCTGCAGCACACGTTCCACATTGATCAGAGCCTGCTTCATATGCTCCGCCGGACCTCCGACCGCCACTTCTCTCGTATCCAAATCCAGGGACAACTGACCGGAAATATAGAGCATTCCATTGGAGATCACACCCGGTGCATAGTGACCTTTGTTTGCGCCTTTGACATCTAAAAATACTTGCTTCATACTAAAACCTCTCGACCATTTTCTGCTTTCTCATCAGATTCATTCTAGATATAACTATATAGTATTTAGAGTGCTATTTCAAGATTTGAAGACAACAAAAAAACCGCAAACTGATCACTCAGCTTGCGGTTTTTCTCATTTGCAAAGTATTGTAAAGTTAAATTATTTAACTGTAACTTTAGCGCCTTCTGCCTCAAGTTTTGTCTTGATGTCGTTAGCTTCCTCTTTGGAAACGCCTGTCTTGATTGCTTTCGGAGCGTTATCAACAACTTCCTTAGCCTCTTTAAGACCAAGACCTGTTAACTCACGAACAACTTTGATAACTTTAACTTTGTTTGCGCCAACCTCTGTAAGCTCAACGTCAAACTCTGTCTTCTCCTCAACTTCTGCTGCCGGGCCAGCTGCTGCAACTACAACACCTGCTGCTGCAGATACACCAAACTCTTCCTCACATGCTTTTACTAACTCGTTTAATTCTAATACGGATAATTCCTTGATAGCCTCAATAAACTCAGCTGTTGTTAACTTTGCCATTACTATTTACCTCCATAAATAATTTGTTTTCACAATTGATTTCAAAATATCAGGCTGCACTAAGCAGCGTGAATGACTTGCAATTCGTCCGGACAATTAAGCCTCTGCGGAACCGCCTTCTTCTTTCTCTGCGATCTGTTTGATAACGCGAGCGAAGTTTGCGATCGGGGACTGCATGCTGCCGAGAAGTCTTCCAAGAAGAATTTCTCTGGACGGGATTGTAGCAACTACGTTGATACCCTTCTGATCGTAGTAAGTACCGTCTACTACACCGCCTTTTAACTCAAGCTTCGGAGCTTTCTTTGCGAACTCAGCTAAGATTCTAGCCGGAGCTGTAGCGTCCTCTTTGGAAACAGCGATAGCTGTCGGTCCCTCAAGGTGCGGCTCAAGAGCTTCGAAAGCTGTGCCTTTTGCAGCGAAACGGATCATTGTGTTCTTATATACTTTATAAGTAACACCAGCTTCTCTTAACTGTTTACGAAGGATTGTATCCTGCTCAACTGTTAAGCCACGGTAGTCAACAACAACTGCTGCCTGTGCACCGTCAAGAA
>SVDR01000066.1 GCA_015057755.1 Lachnoclostridium sp. | reverse complement strand
CAATGCTTACATGTATCGTACTTGGTATGGGTGTTCCGACAACTGCCAACTACATCATCATGGCTACAACATGTGCTCCGATCCTTGTAAACGGTATGGGCATCAACCCGATCGCAGCGAACATGTTCGTATTCTACTTCGGTATCGTTGCTGATATCACTCCGCCGGTAGCTCTTGCGGCTTACGCAGGTTCTGCGATCGCGAAGTCTAACCCGATGAAGACGGCGTTCAACGCGTCCCGTCTTGCAATTGCAGCGTTCGTAGTACCGTATATCTTTGCTCTGAACCCGGCAATGCTTTTCATCAATGCTGGTGTTCTTGATGTGGCTCTCATCGTAGTTACATCCTTAATTGGTCTGTTCGGTATCGCAGGCGGTCTTGAAGGCTACATGTTCAACAACATGAACGTTGTTCAGAGACTGATGGCTGTTATTGGCGGTCTTTGCATGATGATCCCGGGTACAATGACTGATATCATCGGTGTTGTACTGGTTGGTGCATCCTGTGCTTGGCAGATGGCTGAGAAAAAGAAAAAAGCAATCGCTTAATATAGTGAAATGAATTGGGGTTCCCTTAGAGGAACCCCTTTTTACGTTATGAAAGCAGACAGGACACCATTATGCACAGTCCGGTTCCCACAATCGTCGGGAGTGCGATTGCCACGAATGTCCATTTCCAGCTTCCCGTTTCCTTTCGTATCGTCAGGCAGGTGGTCGAGCAAGGCCAGTGAAATAAGGAAAAAACAGCCATGCAGATAAATGTCTTGATCGTCCAGCCATGAGCAGTCAGCAGAGTAAACAGCCCGGACACATCCTCCATTTCCGTCAGATAACCATTTTGCAGATAAGCCATCAATATGATCGGAAGGACAATCTCGTTGGCAGGAAAGCCCAGGATAAAAGCCATCAGGATCACTCCATCCAGTCCCATTAATTGTCCGAGGGGATCCAGTAGACCACTGTAACAAGCAAGAAGCGTATGTCCCCCGCCAAGAGAAACATTTGCCATGATCCAGATTAAAAGTCCGGCCGGTGCAGCCACAACAACCGCCCGCCCAAGGACAAATAACGTACGGTCGAAGATCGAGCGAACAATAACTTTTGTAATTTGAGGACGACGGTAGGGAGGCAGTTCCAGTGTGAATGAAGAGGGAAGACCTTTTAACAGTGTGTGCGATAAGACCCAGGAGACTGCCATCGTGGCAGCGACACCCAGGAGAACAAAAGCGGTAAGAAGAAGGGCAGAATACAGATCGGAAATCCATGGAGAGGCAGAGCTGCCAACGGAAAATCCCATCATACCCAAAGAGATCATCGTGATCAAAAGTGGAAACCGTCCGTTACAGGGAACCAGACTGTTCGTAAGAATTGCGATCAGGCGCTCGCGAGGTGAATCGATGATCCTGCATCCGGTCACGCCTGCAGCATTGCATCCGAGCCCCATAGCCATGGTAAGGCATTGTTTTCCGCAGGCACCGCAGGAGAAAAATGCGCCGTCCATATTGTAGGCGATCCGCGGAAGGTAACCCAGATCCTCAAGCAAAGTGAAGAGAGGGAAAAAGATTGCCATGGGAGGCAGCATGACCGACACGATCCAAGCTACGACACGATAAACTCCGTAAATGAAGGCGCTGATAAACCATTCCGGTGCTCCAAAACTGAAGGCAGTTTCAGCCAGAATCGTTTCTAAATGAAAAAAACAATCCCACAGAAAGGCAGAAGGAGCGTTCGCTCCGGAAATCGTCAGCCAAAATACCCCCAGCAGCAATAAAATCATACAGACGCCTCCGGTAAAGGGAGCGGTAAGGATGCGGTCCAGTCGTTCTTCGCGGGAATGATAATCGGTATGCGTGTATTCTACTGTCTGGGCAGCCAGCTGCTCCGGTTCGAATAACTGTGGAAGAGTATGTGGACGGTTGCAAAAATCGACAGACGCATATGTGGATAAAAAGGATTTTAAACGGTCCAGACCTCCGGCTTCTCTGGCTCGACAGGGAATCACAGGAATTCCCAGTTCTGTTTCCAACAGCGGGAAGTCGATCACGATGCCTTTTCGTGCAGCTTCGTCGCAGAGATTGACGCAGAGGATAGGCGTAAATGGTTCATTTTTATCAGAAGATAAAAAATCAAGCTCCAGAATCTGTCGCAGCAGGTGCAGACCGCGCTCCAGACAAGTCGCGTCGCAGATCAGCAGCAGAAAATCATACTCCCCGGTTTCAACAAAGCGTCGTGTCACAGCTTCCTCTTCTGATCGGGTATCAAAAGAATAGATTCCGGGCAGGTCCACCACAGAAAAAGAGACTCCTTCGTGTTCAAATTCGCCGTATGTGCAGGAAACGGTTACGCCAGCCCAGTTCCCTGTGTGCTGTCTTAAACCGGTCAGAGAATTAAAAATAGTACTCTTTCCGACATTCGGATTTCCGACCAGTGCAATCCGCCGCATCATAGATCTGCCTCCGAAATCGTTCCGGACGAGACAGGAGCCTTACATTCCTCCACAAAAATCAGCCGGCTGTCTTCTTCGCGCAAAGCGATGACCATGTTTCGCACCAGATAGGCAGCGATATTTCCTTTCGGACGTTTCATAACACAGGAAATGACAGAACCGGATGTAAATCCCAAGTCTCGCAGTCTGCCCGCCATTCGCTCATTATTTCCCAGAAATTTAACTTTACCCGATTCTCCGGGGGATATATTACTCAATGGAAGAACCATGAAATCACTCACTCGCAATGTGCTTATTATTCAGATATGCGAGGAAGGGGTTATTCGTGCATGACCACAGTCACAGGCTGATCGATCTGCAGGGCATTTTCCGTCACGATACAGTCATATGCCAGCACGAGCACCCCATGTTCGTGCGCCTGATTCAGCGCTTCTGCGAACGCAGGATGTCGGTCTGCATTTGGAGAAAAAGCAGAAATTCCCTTCATTTGGATCACAAATAACACTGCTGTGCCAAAGCCTTCCTTCGCAGCGTGTCCCAGTTCCTCCAGATGTTTGATACCACGTTCTGTCGGAGCATCCGGAAACTTTGCGGTTCCGTTTACGTCCAGAGTGACGCCTTTGACCTCCATGAGCCACGGTTTTCCTGTCAAGGAATCGATAAAAGACAAATCAAAGCGAGAGTCTCCGTAACGCACTTCCCGTCGGATATTTTGCGGACAAAATCCCGGATGATCGGAAGCATGCTGCAAAGTTTGCAGCCATTCAAAGGCAGCCTGATTCGGAGCTTGAGAGTCAATATTGACCCAGGTATCCCCTTTCGCAACTTTAATTAAAGAATATTCCGTTTTTCGTCCGGTTTCCGCCGCGTCCGGATGGTGCTGAACAACCACCGCGGTACCCGGAAGAAGCAGTTCCTTCAAACGACCTGTATTTTTTACGTGGCATATGATTTCTTTCCCGTCCAGCATCACGTGAGCAAGAAAACGATTGGGGCGTGAAAGAAATGTGCCAACCATAGTATTTGGATAAAACATAAGAACCTCCGAATGATACTGATTCCATACGATTATATCATGTTAAGGAACATCTGACTATGCACAAACCACTTGCGTATTCGGTCCAAGTATGCTACAATTTTGAAAAGTTTTGCGCGATAAAGTGATAAGCGAGGAAAGTGTTATGAAAAATGATTTATTATATAGAAGTACCCGAGGCGGAGAGGTCAACGTGACGGCTTCTCAGGCTATCTTAAAAGGACTGGCATCGGATGGCGGTCTGTTTGTTCCTGAAATTATTCCGAAGCTGGATGTGACAGCAGAAGAACTGGCAGAGATGTCTTATCAGGAAACGGCTTACGTGGTGATGAAACAGTTCCTGACAGATTTTACAGAAGAAGAGTTAAGAGCCTGTATCACTCAGGCGTACGATGAGAAATTTGATACAGAAGAGATCGCCCCGCTTGTTAAAGCAGGCGGTGCTTATTTTTTAGAGCTGTTCCACGGAAAAACTATTGCCTTTAAAGATATGGCGTTGTCAATCCTTCCGTATTTGATGACGACAGCAGCAAAGAAAAATAACGCGGAAAATGAGATCGTGATTTTAGCAGCTACGTCCGGAGATACGGGAAAAGCAGCCATGGCAGGCTTTGCAGATGTTTCGGGTACAAAGATCATCGTATTCTACCCGAAGGATGGTGTGAGCCGTGTCCAGGAACTGCAGATGCTGACACAGAAAGGCGACAATACATTCGTGGTTGGAATCGATGGAAACTTCGATGATGCCCAGACAGGTGTAAAAAAGATCTTTGGAGATAAAGCGTTTGCCGATGAGCTGGCAGAGCATGGTTTCCAGTTTTCTTCCGCCAACTCCATTAACATCGGACGTCTGGTTCCGCAGATTGTTTACTATGTTTACGCATATGCCAAATTACTGGCGAATGGAGAAATCGAAAACGGAGAAAAGGTAAATGTAACCGTTCCGACCGGCAACTTTGGAAACATTCTGGCGGCGAATTTTGCAAAGCAGATGGGCATTCCGTTTGACAAGCTGATCTGCGCCTCCAATGATAATAAAGTATTGTACGATTTCTTCGAGACAGGTGAGTACGACAAAAACCGCCCATTTATTTTAACCTCTTCTCCGTCCATGGATATTCTCGTTTCCAGCAATCTGGAGCGTCTTCTTTACCTGAGTTGCGGCGGTAATGCGGAGCAGACAAAGGCGCTGATGGAATCTCTTGCCAAGACGGGCAAATACGAGATTACCAAAGAGATGAAGGCATTTATGGCTGATTTCTGTGCAGGATACGCAGGAATGGAGGAAAATGCGGCGACGATCAAGGCTCTCTATGAGGATACTGGTTATCTGATCGATCCGCACACGGGAGTGGCGCTGAGTGTTTATCGCACATATAAACAGTCATCCGGAGATGTGCAGAAGACGATCATCGCATCCACAGCTAGCCCTTACAAGTTTTCGGAGAATGTAGTCAAGGCCGTTTGCGGAGATGTACAGACAGAGGGTGAGTTTGGCATGATCGACAAGTTAGAACAGTTATCCGGTGTTAAAATTCCACAGGCCATTGAAGAGATTCGCGCGGCAGAAATCCGTCACAATACGCAGTGCAGCCCGGAAAAAATGAAGGAAACTGTAAGATACTACCTTTTCAAATAAGAAAAGAGGGGGTATAATGACTTATCGACATATGATTTTGATTCATAGCAGGAGGCCATAAATATGAGCGAATTTATCAACGTGGCAGGGATCTTCGGCGAAAATGTTTTTAATGACAGCGTTATGAAGGAACGTCTCCCGAAGAGTGTATATAAGAAATTAAAGCAGACAATTGAAGACGGAAGCGAGCTGGACCCGTCCATCGCGGATGTTGTTGCACAGGCTATGAAAGAGTGGGCGGTGGACAATGGAGCGACACATTACACACACTGGTTCCAGCCGATGACAGGTGTGACAGCCGAGAAACACAATTCCTTTATCAGCAGCCCGGATTCCAACGGAAAAATCCTCATGGAACTGTCCGGAAAAGAGCTGATCAAAGGTGAGGCAGATGGTTCATCCTTCCCGACAGGCGGTCTTCGTGCCACATTCGAGGCGCGCGGATATACAACGTGGGATTGTACTTCTCCGGCATTTTTGAAGAAAGATGCGACAGGCGTAACACTCTGTATTCCGACCGCATTTTGCTCTTACGGCGGTGAGGCGCTGGACAAAAAGACTCCGCTTCTTCGTTCCATGGAAGCCATTGACAAACAGGCCACCAGAATTTTCCATCTCTTTGGTCACACGGATGTAAAACGTGTAACTCCGTCCGTTGGTCCGGAGCAGGAGTATTTCCTTGTGGACAGAGATAAATATTTACAGAGACAGGATTTAGTTTACACCGGACGTACCCTTTTTGGTGCAATGCCTCCGAAGGGTCAGGAGACCGATGACCATTATTATGGTGTGATCGATGAGCGTATCGGTGCTTACATGAAAGAGATCAACGAGGAATTGTGGAGACTGGGTGTAACTGCGAAGACCCAGCACAATGAGGCTGCTCCGGCTCAGCATGAGCTGGCTCCGATCTATGCGATCGCCAATCTGGCAGCAGACCACAATCAGCTGGTAATGGAAACCATGAAAAAAGTATCCAACCGTCACGGTCTTGCGTGCCTGCTCCATGAGAAACCATTCAAAGGAATCAATGGTTCCGGTAAGCACAACAACTGGTCCTTATCCTCCGATACAGGCCTCAATATGCTTGAACCGGGTGTGACTCCGCACGAAAATATTCAGTTTCTTCTTGTGCTTGGATGCATTATGAAGGCAGTTGATACCCATGCGGACCTGCTTCGCCAGTCCGCAGCAGTACCTGGCAATGACCACCGTCTCGGCGCTCACGAGGCTCCTCCGGCGATCATTTCCATGTTCCTTGGCGACCAGTTAGAGGATGTGATCAATCAGCTCTGCTGTACAGGTATTGCACGTGCCTCCAAAGGCGGCGGAACCGTAAAAACAGGTGTAACAACACTTGCAGACTTCGATCAGGATACTACAGACCGTAACCGTACCTCTCCGTTTGCATTTACAACAAACAAGTTCGAATTCCGTATGGTAGGTTCTTCCGACTCCGTATCTGCAGCCAACGTGGTGCTCAACACTATCGTGGCAGAAGCATTCAAAGAGGCGGCAGACAAACTGGAGAAAGAAGACGACTTTGAGATGGCAGTCCATGATATGATCAAAGACCTTTTCGAAAAGCACAGAAGGATCATTTTCAATGGAAATGGTTATACCCAGGAGTGGGTAGAAGAGGCAGGACGCAGAGGACTCCCGAACCTGAAATGCATGGTTGATGCGATCCCTGCTCTGGCTACCGATAAGGCGATCAAGCTGTTTACAAGCTTTGGTGTATACACAGAAGCAGAGCTCCGTGCCCGCGTTGTGATCGAGTATGAAGCATATGTAAAGACCATTCATGTAGAAGCAAAAACTATGCTCGATATGGCAGGAAAACAGATCATTCCGGCTGTGATCCGCTACACAACCTTCATGGCTCAGTCTATCACTGCAATTCAGAAAGCCTGCGCATACGCAGATGTCAGCGTCCAGACAGAGTTGCTTATGGAAATGTCCAAGCTCCTTGGCGAGATGAAAGCAGCCATGAATGAGCTTGAGAAAAATCTGGAAACAGCAAGCACATTCAGAGATATGGAGAAATGCGCACATTACTATTATGATGCGATCGTTCCGGCGATGGACCACCTGCGTGAGCCGGCAGACAAGCTGGAGCTGCTTGTAGATAAGAGCTACTGGCCGTTCCCGTGCTACGGAGATATGATTTTTGAGGTGTAAGATAAATTAAGAACAAAAGGGATGGAGTTTTATTAGAACCCCATCCCTTTGAAATTTTACAAATGCAATATCAACCAGGTCCGCCAGTCTGATACTGACTCAGAGAACCAGAAGTTCCTTGTGAAGTACCCGAAGAAACTGTCGAACTAGATGCAGAGCCAGCTCCGCTCATTCCACTCGGCGCTGTACTTGCAGAAGTTCCGGAATTTGCACTTCCAGGTCCTGCGGATGTACTCGAAGAAGCCCCATTGGAAACTCCACTAGAAGTTCCACCGGAAGAAGCACTCGGTCCAGCTCCCGTCACAGGAGAATTACCTCCAACCACAGTCGTATTGCCAGGAGCCCCAGCTGCACCGCTCGGGTCAACGACCGTTACTGCAGAATCCGTACCGGAACTGCCAGCACTACCCGAGCTCGGAGCAGAAGAACTGCCCGGCGCAGAACCGGAACCCGGAGCAGAAGTGCCGGTTGTCACATCAGCACCGGAGCCTGCTACAGAACCAGCTCCGCCGCTGCCGGAAGGTGAACTCAGCGCACTTCCTGCAGAGCCGCCGTCCACAGCAGAAGACTCATTCTGACAAACACCGTCTTTATCAAACGTATAATTCACGTTGTCAATTGTAAACGAACCATCCGCAACCATCTTGCCATCCTGCGGATTCAGATAATAATACTTGCCGTCCAGATTCAGCCAGCCCTTTACCATATGTCCGGACTGATTGAAGTAGTACCAGGTATTCTCAATCTCCTTCCAGCCAACCGCCATCTTGCCGGACTGCACATCCATGTAGTAGCTGTTCGTGCCGTCACTCTGCCATCCGGTTACCATCTTGCCGTCCGTATGCAGATAATAATACCGTCCATCCAACTGAATCCATCCGGTCATCATCGTGCCATCCTCAGCAAAATAATACCAGAAATCATCAATAGAAGTCCATTTCGTAGCCATATCGCCTGACGGATTGAAATAATACGTCTTATTGTCGATCGTCTGCCAACCGGTCACCATCGTACCGTCCGTCTTCAGATAATAATACTTGCCATCCAGATTCGCCCAACCGCGTACCAGACGTCCATCCGTATTAAAATAATAATAATTTCCGTCCATTTTGCGCCAGCCGGTCGCCATGGAACCGTCACTCTTCATATAATAATAATCCGTGCCAATACGCAGCCAACCGGTCACCATCGCGCCATTCAGCAGATAATAATACTTATCATCCACATACAGCCACTCATTGGCCATGCGTCCATCTGGCTTCAGATAATACCAGGAATCCTCAATCTTTTCCCAACCCGTCTGCATCTGACCGGTTTCTGGAAGCAGGTAATAATATTCATTATCCTGCATGATCCAGCCCTTGACCTGAGTACCGTCCGTGTTCAGGTAATACCAGCTCATACCGTCATTGATCCATCCGGTCTGCTTCACATAATTCTTATAATAATACCACTGGTTATCGATCAGTCTCCAACGGTCAGCAGGAAGCTTAGCGGAAAAATCCTTCATCGTAAAGTTAATATCCACTGCACCTGTAATTCCATTTACCTCGCCCTGATTCGTCGCCTGCCACATGGCAGCACCTGTGTGGGTCGGTTTCACATCATAACGGGCAGCCCATACATCATAATGAAGCTTCGACAGATCGATCTTATTGGACAGCCAGTAGTCATTCGAATACACCATCGGATAATAGCCAGCCATCTCCACCTTCTGACAGAACGCATTGATCACATTTGCCAGATCAGATGGAGAAAGCGCGCTCATCTCCGAAGACTCCACATCAATGACAACCGGGTAAGAGATCGGATAATCCTTGATCAGATCCAGAACAAAATCCGCTTCCGCCTCTGCCATCGCAACAGAAGTCGCGTAAGAATAAATATAAGCACCAACCTTCAAACCTGCATTGTGCGCACCAATCGCATTGGTGCCAAAATACGGATCCACATCATTGTTATATCTTGTGCCAAGCATAACGAAAGAAATATCGTCTGCTGCAACCTTTTTCCAGTCGATCGTCTGCTTCCAATGGGAAACATCAATACCGCGGCTCAGTACACCTGTGATCGTCGAACCGTCACTTCCGATATAAGCGCCTGCTGCATTCTTCTCCCAGGCTGCCGCATAAGCCGTGATCCCCGGCTGCACAGCCACGGAAACAGCCGAAAATGTCATCGTAAGACCAAGAAGAAGCGCTGCATATCTTGTACATTTTTTCATGAAAACTCTCCTCCTTCGTAAAGTAATCCTCTATCATAAAGTTTACCATAAATAGACAGAAAAGTGGGAAAATAATTCAAGCAATTTTGAGGCAAAATAAAAATCTCCGGAAAGTCATACACTCTCCGGAGACTGGCTCATTATTTCATCAACTTCTTATAATACTGCTTCGCATATCGATACATCACCAGCGTATAATCTCCAAACTCCTCGCCAACGCTGCTCTTATAAATCGCCCATAGGCACCATAAAAATCCGCCCAGTGCAATATACGCATAATAAACAAATCGTTCTTCTTCGCTCGGCTCATGTCCCAGATAAATCCGGATCAGCTTCTCGACCTCTTCCTCATTATAATAAGAATAGATCGCGCACATGCTCACATCGATCAGCGGATCACACATGCCTGCGTACTCCCAGTCGATCAGCTTAATATCGCCATTCGGAAGGAAGAGGAAATTATCACATACGCTGTCAATGTGAGAGAGAACCCGCGGACGTTTCAGCTGGTCCAGACGGTTCATGATCTCCACCATATGAGCCTTCACAAGTCCATAATCCTCAAACAAACGTCTCTCATAACCGTCGCAGATAGACTCGTAAAATTCAATCCGCTCGCGGATATCAAACTTGTGTCCGACACGCAGGAAAGAATTGTGAAGCTGCTTCACAAGGTCCATACAGCGCTCCACATCATCCCAGTCACGCGGGTTGCTGGTACGCACGCCCTCATAATACTCGGAAATTTTATATCCCGTGTCGCCATTCATATAAACCACATGCTCGGTAATTCCAAGACCTTTTACCGCATCGTAAACGTTCTTTTCCTGCTTTCGGTTGATCAAAAGCCCTGTGCCCGGTCCAGGAATACGGCAGATATAAGAGCGTCCCTTCGCACGGAATAAAAATGACTTATTTGTCATACCGGCTTTCAGGCAGCGGAGATCCGTGATCTCAGATTCTGGAATATGTAACACATCAGCAACCAGTTCCATCGCTGCATTATTAGAACGATGACGGTATTTCTCATCAAAAAGGCGGAGCTCCTCCAGATTTTCAAACTCATAAACCTGATTTTCCGGCTGCTTATTGATATACATTTCCGGAACCACAGCCTTAAAACCTGCCGGAAGATGCTCATCCGCAGTTCCATTCAACAGGTCCACAAGCACCTGCTCCCAATACATCTGCTCCGTACCAGGCATCTGATAATACGCCTCAAGCGTCGGGAAAAAGTCCTCCGAGAACTTGCGTGAGAAAAATACCGGACCATACATTACCCAGGAATCAGATCCTCCAACCTGAACCTTCGTGATCAACCCCTTCTTATTATAATCCATCACCCACTCAGAAGTCTTACCCTCCATGTAAGTGGAAGAGTACCACGCACTACATTCATACGTGTGGTACATATTTCCGCGGATCCAGTTGTCCGAAGACAGAAGATATGTATTCTTACCCTTAAAACAATCACGCGCGCGGTAAACCGTCGTCAATGTGTTCTTATTATGATATTCCGGATTATAAAGGAGCTTCACGCCCCATTTGTCGATCAGATACTCAAACTTCTCTTTCAGATAACCGACCACGATCGTAATATCCTTCACACCGACCTCATGAAGCTGCGCGATCTGGCGCTCGATCATGCGCTCGCCAAACACCTCAAGCAGTCCCTTAGGCGTTTCAAAAGTCAACGGAACAAAACGCGAACCAAATCCCGCCGCCAAAATAACCGCGCTGTCCACACGATACTGTTCTAAATACTCCCTTCCTTTATCTAATAAGGAATATTCTCCGCTTTCCGCATCGTAAGAAATCATTTCTGCAGCAAGAGCTTCCTTGATCAAGCTGTTACAAGTGCCCAAAGAAAGCCCCATCGCCTGCGCCAGCTCCCTCTGCGTCCAGTGCTTATGTTCAAAAATATGTCTGCAAAGCAGTCCCAAACGGTCCATAAACCATCCTCCAATCAAATGTGGATAAATAATGTTCAAAACTTTCAAATAATCATAACTTATGAACATTATACCACATCCAAAACCAATTACAAGTAGGAAAAAATGAGGCATTGTATTTGCAAAAATACAATTTTGCTTAAAAAGGATATTTTTGTAATAATTCCGTAAGAAAACGAAAAGAGAAAAGTTATAGAAATTATTAAGAAATTGTTTTATACTATCAGTGTATCCGAGGTACGGAATACTTCATATGAGAAAAATTACAAAAACCTTACAGTTTTGGATTTCGACTCAAAAATTGTAAAAAACTATTGATAATTTCCCTTATAAGAAGTATAATGACCTCGTAATGCAATTAGGAATTTCAAAAAGAGTTTCAAAAAATTTATTAAGGAGAGTGCATTTATTATGAAAAAGCAGACTAAAGTTTTAT
>SVDR01000065.1 GCA_015057755.1 Lachnoclostridium sp. | reverse complement strand
CATCGAAGTAGCTAACATGCCGACAACAAACGAAGCTCTTAAATACTTAATGTCCCAGCCGAACATGGTAGTTGCTCCGTCCAAGGCTGTTAACGCTGGTGGCGTTCTTGTTTCTGGTCTTGAGATGTCCCAGAACTCCATGAGATACTCCTGGACAGCTGAAGAAGTTGATGAGAAACTTCACAGAATCATGACAGGTATCCATGACACATCTGCAGCTACAGCTGAGAAGTATGGCTTAGGCTACAACCTCGTTGCTGGTGCTAACCTTGCTGGTTTCCAGAAGGTTGCTGACGCTATGATGGCTCAGGGTATCGCTTGGTAATTTGATTATCAGCTAAAACTGAATAAAACCAAAAGTTTTAAAGGGTGTTGTGGGTGATTTCACCCACAACGCCTTATTTTTTACGAACGAAGTTTAGTGAATTAAAGCGTCAACAACTTTAATTCGCATTACAGGAAGGAAGTATTCCGATGGCATTTACCGTATTTTATACCGTACAGATCAATGATGCAGCGACAAAGATTTTTGAGGCAGCCGGAGGAAAGGCTGTGCTGACAGACCACTTTTTTGATGAAGCAGGTTATATCGAAGAATTGAAGGCATTGCAGCCGGAGGCAATTCTTTGTCGTACAGAGCCGATCACGGCGGCAATGATGGACGCAGCAGGTCCAAATCTGAAAGTGATCGCAAAGCAGGGAGCCGGTCTTGATAATATTGATGTGGAAGCTGCAACAGCAAGGAAGATTCCGGTGGTTTATGCGCCGGGACAGAATGCACAGTCCGTTGCAGAGCAGGCTGTATTTTTGATGTTGGCTTGTGCCCGCCGCTTCAATTATGTAGATAAGCAGTTCCGTGCAGGCAATTATAAGGTGCGTTTTAGTTTAGACAATACATATGAATTAAAAGGCAAGACTCTGGGATTGCTTGGCTGCGGCAGGATTGGACAATTATTGGCCGGTATCGCGAAATATGGTTTTGGAATGCATGTAATCGGATATGATCCATTTCTAAAGCAGGAACAGATCGGAGATCTGATCACATTGATCCCGGAGCAGGAAGAGATTTTTAAACAGGCCGATTTTGTCAGCATCCATACACCGCTTCTTCCATCCACGTACCATAGTGTTGGCATGAAGCAGTTAAAGATGATGAAACCGACGGCATCTCTGATTAATGCAAGCCGCGGTGAAGTGGTTAATGAGGAAGAGCTGATTCAGGCAATGCGGGAGGGCGTGATCAACTGCGCCGGTCTCGACGTGACGGAAAAAGAGCCACTGCCGCTGGACAGCCCATTGTACGAATTGGACAATGTGATTTTGACACCGCATACGGCTGCGTCGACAGAGCAGTCGATTATCCGCTGCTGTGAAACTGCGGCAAACGAGATTGTTGCTGTGTTAGAGGGAAGAACTCCAAAGTTCCAGTTTAATAAGTTTTAATTTTTGCTCTTTCGGGGGAAAGGGCGATGAAAATATAGGAGGACATTATGAGTAAAATTGTTGAATCCGCAAAATCTATGATGCCGGAGCTGATCGCTATCAGAAGACATTTCCATATGTATCCGGAGAATTCCAGATGTGAGAAAGAAACTTCTGCAAAAGTTGTTGAGCTTCTGAAGGAAATGGGCGTAGATGAGATCATCGAGAACGTAAATGGTTACGGTGTGATCGGTGTGATCAAGGGCGCAAACCCGGGTAAAGTAGTTGGTATCCGTGCAGATATGGACGCTCTTCAGGTTCAGGAGATGAACGATGTAGAGTACAAATCCAGAAACGAAGGCTGTATGCACGCTTGTGGTCATGATGCACACACAGCAGGTTTGATCGGTGCAGGAAAGATTCTCTGCCAGAATCGTGACATGATCAACGGTACAGTGAAATTAATCTTCCAGCCGGCTGAGGAATTATCCCCGTACGGCGGTTCCAAGGGTATGTTAGAGTCCGGACATCTTGATGATGTGAAGGCTGTATACGGTCTCCATGTATGGCCGGATCTCCCGCATGGTAAAGTTGGTATTAAAGCAGGCCCGTTAATGGCTGCTACAGACCATTTCACAATCAAGATCCACGGCAAAGGCGCTCACGGTGCGAAACCTGATCAGGGTATTGACGCAGTTGTTCTCGGCGCACAGTTTGTTATGAACGCACAGACATTTGTAAGCCGTAAAGTCAGCCCGTTAGATAACGCAGTTGTGACATTCGGTATTTTCAATGCAGGTACAAGATACAATGTTATCGCAGGTGACTGTCTCCTCGACGGTACCGTACGTACATTCAATCCGGATACTCGTAATATGATCGAAGATTCCATGAGAAAACTTCTCGATGCTCTCTGCCTCCAGAGCGGATGCACTGCTGAGATCGAGTACGGTCGCGGTTATCCGGCACTGATGAACCATGAGAAAGATGCTGCTTTGATCAGAGAAACAGCAGTAAATCTCTTTGGCGAAGAGGAAGTTGTTGATGTGGCACTTCCGGCAATGCCGGCAGAGGACTTCTCTTACTATCTTGTAGAGAAGGAAGGCTGCTTCGTATGGCTTGGTTCTGATACAACTCCGGAAGGCGAGACAGCATGGCCGTTACATAACAGCAGATTTGATATCGATGAAGATCTCCTTTGGAGAGGATCTTCCTTACTTGCACAGGTTGCGATCGATTATTTAAATAAATAATGAGCAGTACGACGGCATACAGCTTTTGTGGCTGTATGCCGTTTTTTGATACAGAGGTTCCGCTTACGGAAAAATGTGAGGCAGGAAAACTCCTTAGAGTAGTATGTGAGAAGGAGAAAATGTATGATGTTTGATGTAAAAGAAAAATCTATTTTGGAACTGCAGGCAGCGATGGAAGTAGGAGAGACTACTTCTGCAGAGTTAGTGATCAGTTATATGAACCGGATCAAGGAGCTTAATTTATCCGGTCCGGCGCTGAATGCCATCCTGGAATTGAATGTAGAGGCGGTGACCATTGCTATGGCCATGGACCGTGAGCGTAAGTTAAAAGGAAAACGCAGCAATCTCCATGGAATTCCGGTTCTGATCAAAGGCAATATCGGAACCAATGATCAGATGCATACATCCGCAGGCAGCCGTGTACTGAAAGATCATTATGCACCGGAAGATGCCAACCTCGTAAAGCAGCTTCGCGAAGCGGGTGCGGTAATTATGGGAAAAGCCAATCTGACTGAAATGGCGAAGTTTTTTGCTGTGGATATTAAGAATGGCTACAGCTCCTGGGGTGGACAAGTCATCAATCCGTATGGAGCAGACTGGGATGCCAGCGGCTCCAGTACCGGTTCTGCAGTTGCGGTTGCTGCAAGTTTCTGTGCGGCTGCAGTGGGAACGGAAACCTGCGGCTCTATTTTGTCTCCGTCATGGAGAAACGGAATTGTGGGTCTGAAACCGACGGTTGGTCTGATCAGCCGCGGCGGGATCGTACCGCTGGCCTCCTCTCAGGATACTGCAGGACCAATGGGACGTACCGTAGAGGATGTGGCTGTATTGCTCGGAGGACTTGTTGGGGAAGACGAGGCAGATCCGGCGACTTGGTACCGTGATGATCATCGCGAGACTGATTATACGAAGTATCTTGACGCAGATGGTCTTTCCGGAATGCGCATTGGAGTGAACCGAGCAGTGCTGAATGGACTTTCGGAAGATGAGCAGAAGTTATTTGAGGATGCTGTCAATGTTCTGGAAAAGCAGGGTGCTGTTTTAGTACAGGATACCAACGTGGACCGGTTCAGCGGCGGATACCGTCTGATGAAATACGAGTTTAAAGCGAACTTAAACCATTATCTTGCAAAAAACGGTGGAAACGGCACCGTCAAGACACTCGGAGAGTTTATCAAATACAATGAAGACCATCAGGAACTCTGCCTGAAATATGGTCAGGATAATCTGCAGAATGCAGAATTCGGAACTTCCGGCCGCCTGATCGAAGAAGCGTACCTGGAGGAAAAGATGAAATGCCACAAGCTGCGCGATGTAGTGGAAGAAGCGTTTGCAGAACATAATCTGGAAGTCATGGTATTCCCGGGAGTCATGGATCTCCCGGCAGTCACAAATTTTCCGGGCATGATGGTTCCGGCCGGCTATACCTCGGAAGGAAAGCCGTTTGGAATTACCTTCATGGCCTTAGAAGGAGAAGAAGGAAAGATCATTCGGGCCGGCTACAGCTACGAGCAGGCGAGCAAACTCAGACGTGCGCCTGAATTTGCGTGAAAAAAATAACAAATACTTGCAACGTAGGTCTTGCGTGATTTTTGCAAATGTTATACAATAATAACGTTTGAGAGTAAAGAAGACTTTAGTGTCTACAGATAAAGGAGAAAAATCATGAGCAAAAAACCGGTAGTGTTAATGATCCTGGATGGTTATGGTCTGAACAAGAAGGAGGAGGCTAACGCTGTATTTGAGGCGAAGACTCCGGTTATGGACAAATTAATGGCAGAGTGTCCGTTCGTAGAGGGCAATGCAAGCGGTCTTGCAGTTGGTCTTCCGGATGGTCAGATGGGCAACTCTGAGGTTGGCCACCTGAACATGGGCGCAGGCCGTATCGTTTACCAGGAGCTGACAAGAATTACAAAATCTATCGCAGACGGCGATTTCTTTGAGAACGAAGAGTTCTTAAAAGCTGTTGAAAACTGCAAGAACAACAATTCCGCACTTCATATGTACGGTCTTGTTTCTGACGGCGGCGTTCACAGCCACAACACACACATTTATGGTCTTTTAGAGCTGGCTAAGAGAAACGGTCTTGAGAACGTATTTGTACACTGCTTCCTTGACGGCCGTGATACACCGCCGGCATCCGGTAAAGATTTTGTTGCTGAATTAGAGGCAAAGATGGCTGAGATCGGCGTTGGTAAAGTGGCTTCCGTGATGGGACGTTACTATGCGATGGACCGTGACAACCGCTGGGATCGTGTAGAGCTTGCTTACAGAGCTTTGACACTTGGCGAGGGCAACACAAACGAGTCTGCAACTGCAGCAATTCAGGCTTCCTACGACGACGGCAAGACAGATGAATTCGTTATGCCGACAGTTGTAGTGGAAAATGGCGCTCCGGTTGGTCTGATCAATGACAACGATTCCATCATTTTCTTCAACTTCCGTCCGGACCGCGCAAGAGAGATCACACGCGCGTTCTGTGATGATGAGTTTGCAGGTTTTGCAAGAGAGAAGAAACAGGGCCTTGTTTATGTATGCTTCACAGATTACGATGAGACGATCGGAAACAAACTGGTAGCATTCAAGAAACAGTCTATTACAAATACATTTGGTGAGTTCCTTGCTGCAAACGGCAAGACACAGGCAAGAATCGCTGAGACAGAGAAGTATGCACATGTAACATTCTTCTTCAACGGCGGTATCGAGGAGCCGAACGAGGGCGAGGACAGAATCCTTGTAAAATCTCCGAAGGTTGCAACTTACGACCTTCAGCCGGAGATGAGCGCTCCGCAGGTGTGTGACAAACTGGTTGAGGCGATCGGTTCTGATAAATACGACGTGATCATCATCAACTTTGCAAACCCGGATATGGTTGGTCATACAGGTGTAGAGGCTGCTGCGATCGCAGCAGTTGAGGCAGTTGACGCATGTGTTGGCAGAGCAGTTGAGGCAGTGAAGGCAGCAGGCGGCGCGATGTTCATCTGTGCGGACCACGGTAACGCAGAGCAGCTTCTTGATTACGAGACAGGCGCTCCGTTTACAGCACACACAACAAATCCGGTACCGTTCATTCTCGTAAATGCAGGCGAAGAGTTCGGTTTAAGAGAAGGCGGATGCCTTGCAGACATCGCTCCGACACTGATCGAGATCATGGGTCTTGAGCAGCCGAAGGAAATGACAGGCAAGTCTCTTCTCATCAGAAAATAAATAAAAAAAGAACGATCCGGCAGACTGGAATCCCAAAGTCTGTCGGTTTTTTTGTTTATCTAATATTTGCCAATGGCGTGATATTATTTGACTTTTTGCTGCAAACATGATAAATTTTATATTAGAAATTGCTGTAAATTATTTCAAACTTGTTAGGTCGTGTGAATATGAAAGAAGCCAAGGATATGACAATATATGAAGAGATAAAGGCACAGATCGCAGCTCATCACGACGAGATCATTGATTTTGGCCGCAAGCTGTTTGCGTGTCCGGAGTTGGGATTTAAGGAAGTAAAATCAAACCAGATTCTTACTTCTTTTTTCGTTGAGAACGGGATCCCTTGCAAAAGTGATATTGCAGTGACCGGAATCCGTGCGGATCTGGGATCGGGGGAAGGTTATCGGATCGCACTGGTGGCCGATATGGATGCGATTTATGTGCGAGACGGAGAAAAGACATATCCGTTCCATTCCTGCGGTCACAGTATCCAGACAGCCGTTCTTGCCTGGGTGATGAAGATCCTAAAAGATACCGGGTTGGTTGAGAAACTGGGCGGAACCGTTAGTTTTATCGGTACGCCTGCGGAGGAGTTTATCGATTTTGATTATCGTGAAGGACTTAGAAGAGAAGGAAAGATCAAATATTTTTCCGGAAAGCAGAACATGATCGAAGAGGGTGTGTTCGATGACATTGACTGTGTGATCTCCATGCACATCAACGGAGATTCCGGAACGCTTTTTGATATCGACTCTACACTGGCCGGATTTATGGTGAAGAAAGCAGTTTTCAAAGGTCTGGCTGCACATTCCGGAATTATTCCGCATCTGGGCCGCAATGCACTGCATGGCGCGAACCTCTGTATGAGTGCTCTTTCTTATATGAAAGACCAGTTCCCGAAGGAGACCGGATTACAGCTTCATCCGGTAATCAGTTCCTGTTCCGGAAGTGTCAACATTATTCCGGAGGAGGTGGTTCTGGAATCCTATATTCGAACCAATACACTGGAAGATCTGATGCTGGCGGGCGAGAAGTTTGATCTCTGTGCGATCCATTCTGCGAAGGCGCTTGGACTGGAGTGCGAGATTAAAAATGAGACAGGTTATATGCCATTGGCGCAGTCAAAGGCGATCTGCGACGTGGTTTATCAGCATATGCTGGAGATCTGCGAGGATGACAAGATCGTGAAGAATGTGATCTCGGGTGCATCCGGAGATGTGGGCGATCTCGGTTATCTGCTTCCGACTGTGCAGTTTGGATTCGCAGGCGTAAAGGGCAGGGTTCACAGCTGCGAATTTGAGATTGCAGATGAGGAGAATTCCTATATTCACACAGCAGAGATTGTTCTGAAAACGGTATATGATCTTTTGGCAAAACCGGAATTACAAGTGAAGCACGAAGACTATTTTGAACGGAAAGATTTTTATATGAAAAACTGGCTGCAAAAAGAACTCTAATTGAGACAGCCTGTATTATATAATGTATTTTAGGAGGAAAAATTATGTCAACATTAACAGTTCCAACCCCTCACATTGGTGCACAGGTAGGCGATATCGCGGAGACAATCCTGCTTCCGGGCGATCCGTTACGTGCGAAATATATCGCAGAAAACTTTTTAACAGATGCAAAACAGTTTAACGCAGTAAGAAACATCCTTGGTTACACAGGCTACTACAATGGAAAACGTATTTCCGTTATGGGTACAGGTATGGGCTGCCCGTCTATGGGTATTTATTCTCACGAACTGATCCACGGCTACGGCTGCAAGAACCTGATCCGTATCGGTACAGCAGGTGCGATCCAGCCGAAGGTAAAGATCCGTGACCTCGTATTTGCGATGGGTTCCTGTACAACATCCAACTACGTGCATGGTTTCGGTCTCCAGGGTGACTACTCCTGCATCTGCAGCTACGACTTATTAAGAAAGGCTGTTGAGAAGGCAGAAGAAAAAGGTATGACATACCATGTTGGCAACACATTATGTTCCGATATGTTCTACAATCCGGAGAAGCCGGCTGTAGGTGTAAGCTGGGATCAGATGGGCGTTCTCGCTGTTGAGATGGAGTCTGCTGCTCTGTACAGCAACGCTGCATACGCAGGCGTGAATGCACTTTGCATTCTTACAATCTCTGACTCTCTCGTAACAGGTGAGGCAACAACAGCAGAAGAAAGACAGACATCCTTCACAGATATGATGGAAGTTGCTCTTTCCTTAGCATAAGAGCGAAAATACGATGACAATGGGAAGGCTGCTGGATTTCAGCAGCTTTTCTTTTCAAAAAAAGGAGGAAATCCGATGGCAGGTATTATTGACAGCCATGCGCATGTGTGCGGCAACTATTTATTCCCGCGTTTTGAGGAAGTGATCGCAGATGCGAAGGCAGCGGGTGTGGAAAAGATCATGATCATCTGCACAGAGACAGAGGAAGCGAAGCGTGCGATCGAGATCGCAAAAGAGAATCCGATGTTTGACGTTGGTGTTGCATTTTATCCGAACGATGTGGCGAAGGTTTCGGATGATGACTGGAAAGAATTAGAAAAACTAGTTCGTATGCCGGAAGTGAAACTGATCGGAGAAATCGGTATGGATTACTTTGAGTATGAGGTATGCGTGCCGAAGGAGATGCAGAAAGAGGCATTTATCCGCCAGATTCAGTGGGCGAATGAGCTGAACAAACCGATCGCGGTACATATGAGACTGGCTACGGACGATACGAGAGCGATCATGAAAGAGTATCTGAAGGTTCCGGGAATCATGCACTGCTACAGCGGTGGTTATTCTGCGATGCAGGATTTTCTGGATATGGGCATGTACATTTCCTTCTCCGGAAACATTACATTTGAACTGGATGATGTGGAGACTCAGAAGGCTGTGAAATATGTTCCGTTGGACAGAATCCTTGTGGAGACCGATGCACCGTCCCTGACACCGGCTCCGGTTCAGCACCTTCCGAACGAACCGAAGTATATCGTGCATGTGATCGACCATATCTGCAAGGTGCGCGGAATGGAGAGACAGGAGCTGATCGATGCGGTCAATGCCAACTACCATCGTCTGATGAATCGATAGGAGGGTTTTTCTTGTATAAATTAAAACCGAAGAATAAAAAAGAATTATTGAAAGCTGCCATGGGAAAGATTTCGGCAGATCTGGCATTGAAGAACTGTCAGCTGGTCAATGTATTTACCGGAGAAATCTATCCGGCAGTTGTTTATGTAAAAGATGGTTTCATTGCTCATGTGGAAACGAATGAATTAGATGGACCGTACAATGCGGATACCGTGTTTGATGGGGAAGGACGTTATCTAATCCCGGGATTCATTGATTCTCATATGCATATTGAGAGTTCCATGATGGTTCCGAGAAATATTGCGAAGGTAATTGTTCCGCACGGAACAACGACTATTGTGCATGATCCTCATGAACTGGGAAATGTGTGCGGCGTGGAAGGTGTGACTTACATGCACGACAGCGCAGAGGGTCTTCCGATGCGCCAGCTGGTGGATATTCCGAGCTGTGTTCCGGCTGTACCGGGCTGTGAAAATGCAGGTGCTGTGTTCCTAGCTCCGGAGATCCGTGAGCTTGCAAAGTTAGAGCGTGTTGTGGGACTTGCAGAAGTGATGGATTTTTTAGGAGTCATGCATGGCGACGATCGTATGATGGAGATCATCGAAGCTGCGGAGGAAGCTGGATTATATCTTCAGGGACATGCACCGAAGGTCAGCGGAAGAGCGCTTTCTGCATATCTGTGCGGCGGTCCGAATACCTGCCATGAGACGACAGGCGGTGGAGAAGCGTTGGAAAAACTTCGCATGGGTATGTATGTAGATGCCAGCGAAAGTTCCATTGTAAAAAATGTTGAAGCCGTATGGAATGGTGTAAAAGACTGCAAGTTTTATGATATGCTGACCATCTGTACCGATGACCGTGAGAGCGATGATCTTCTTCATGAAGGACATATGAATGCTGCCGTAAGAAAAGCAGTTGCCAGCGGTATGGACCCGGTTGGTGCGATCAAGAGTGCGACCATTAATACAGCCCGTGAAATCGGCGTGGCTCATCTCGGAGCGATTGCTCCGGGCTATGTGGCGGACATGGTTCTCACGAAAGACCTGACAACGCTTTGGGCCGATGTGGTATTTTACGAAGGTAAGATGGTTGCCAAAGACGGCAAGCTGACAGAACCGATCGAGGATAGAGTTTTTGAGGTAGAGACACGAAATTCCATGAATCTGGCACCGGTCACATTGGAGGATCTGACCATCAAAGCTCCGGTGGATAACGGACCGATCAGCGTAAACATTATGGAATATCTGACGATGGATTCAGGTGTGACCATCAAGAATGCTGTGGATTTTGATACGCAGAACGGCAGAATCCCTTTGGGCGAGGATATGGCGTATGTTGCAGTTCTGAACCGCTACGGCAAAGGAACAAAAAGTCTGGGAATTGTGAAGAACTTTGGTCTGAAAGAAGGCGCGATCGCATCTACAGTATCCCACGACTCTCACAATCTGACCATCGTATATCTGGATCCGAAGGACGCAGTTGTGGCTGTCAATGAGCTGATCGCCTGCGGCGGAGGTATGACGGCCGTGAAAGATGAAAAGGTGCTGCATACCCTTCGTCTGGAAGTTGGAGGCCTGATGACAAAACTGGATGCGGAGGAATTGACTGTGGAAGCAGCTAAGATGAAGGAGATTGAGAGAAGTATGGGTCTTACGGCTCTGGTAAATCCGCTTCTTCGTATCGTATCCCTGGCACTTCCTGTGGTTCCATATGTGAAGATCACTGACCTGGGAATGGTAAATACGGAGGATCAGACCATGATCCCGCTGTTTGAGCAGATTATTTAAAAGAATATTTGAGTTCTAAACAAATGAAGAGGAGTAAAACTGCACAAAACAGTTTTCTCCTCTTTGTTATATATAGCCAAAATTAAGGCGACGTTTTCTACATATCAGAGATTGAAATTGTGATGCGGATATAGTAAATTATAGAAACAAGAACAAAGTGAACGAGATACATTAGTAACACGAAATTATGTGTTGTTTTTTTACTCCTATATGTATATACTAAGTATATACATTATGTTAGGAGGAGAGACGATGCAAACACAGATAAAAAAATGGGGGAACAGTCAGGGTGTGAGATTACCAAGGGAGGTATTAGAAATGGCAGGATTTTCTATGAATGATGTATTGAACATTACTACATCCAATGGTGTGGTTATGCTGACCCGGGATTTTAAGCATAAAACTTTGGAAGAGAGAGCGGCAGAGTTTGGCGGAGAGCTGAATCTCAATGGAGAGTATGAATGGGGTGATCCGTTGGGAAGAGAGGTCTGGTAATATTGGATAAACTACAGCAAGGAGATATTGTTCTGGTAGAACGAATTAAAGATCCGGTATTAGTTGTAAGCAAAGATTTTTTTAATCTGTCCGGAGAAATTATAGGATGTGTGATTTTGAAAAAGAGCACAACAAGTCCTTTGCATCGATATATTGAAGCCGGCGAATTCAAAGGATATGTACAGTGTGAAAAGATGGCATTATTGGATCTGAATGTCAGGGGATACAAAAGAATCGGCAGTATTCAGATGCTGGACCGAATGGAGATATGTGATACGATACAAGGTATTTTTGACTATATTTAATCGGATAAAAACAGAGAAGCAACAAATCGATGAAGTGGTTTGCTGCTTCTCTGTCTATTTACATCTCCGGCAACTGCTCTTTTGTCAGGCTCATTCCCTGTACGCACACAACTTTTGCAGCCACTTTGTTTGCATGAGCGACGGAATCGCGGAGGGACATATCGTTAGTCAGACATGCGATCACGGTACCTGCATGGGAGTCACCTGCTCCAATGGTATCTACGATGTTTTCAGCCGGAATGGAAGGGATCATGAATTCTGTACCATCCTTTTCAATGCAGAACGCACCCTGTTCGCCTAAGGTAATGATCACATGATTTCCTGTAATGGCGTGGAGATGGCGACCTGCTTCTTCGATATCTTCGATACCGCTGAGGGCAGCGGCTTCCAGTTCATTGATGTGCAGGATTGGTTTCAGGGCCATCATGCGGTCCAGCTTCTCTTTAGCAATGTGCATCAAG
>SVDR01000064.1 GCA_015057755.1 Lachnoclostridium sp. | reverse complement strand
CTTCCAGAAAGTCATGAGAAGAGCGGATGTCAACATCCGTTATTCCGAGGGATTTTCTCCGCACCAGATCATGTCTTTCGCTGCACCGCTTGGTGTTGGTTTAACGGGCAGTGGTGAATATCTGGATATTGAAGTGCTTTCTACTGATTCTTCTGCAGAAATGCTTCGCAGAATGAATGCGACTATGGCAGAAGGCATGCAGATCATCAGCTACAAGATGCTTCCGGATGATGCAGTCAATGCGATGTCCCTGGTTGCCGCTTGTGATTATACAATCCACCTTAGAAATGGCTATGCTGAAAAACTTGGCATGACAAATGCTGATTTTATGAACGGTCTCGTTTCCTATATCGAAAATGGGAATCTTGAAATTGTCAAGAAAACGAAAAAGGGTGAGAGACTGGTGGATTTAAAACCGCTGATCTTTGAACATGCGGTAACAGCAGATGGAGAAGGTATTTTCTTAAAACTTTCTTCCGGAAGTGCGAACAATATCAAACCGGAACTTGTATTAGAAGCATATTGCAGCAGCATGGGAAAAGAGTACCCGGCATTTGGCTTTGCGATCAACCGTGAAGAGGTATATGCAGACAACGGTTCTGAACAGGCACATCACTTTGTGACTCTGGAATCTTTTGGTGAAGACATTGAATAAATTAATTTTTACAACTCTCAGAGGTCGACGTTTAGCAGCGTTGGCCTCTGAAAAACGTATCCTTCAGTTTGAGTTTGAAGGAGAGGAAGCCGCGGAGCAGATCGGTACCATCTATATCGGAAAAGTCCGAAATGTGGTAAAGAATCTCAATGCGGCTTTTGTAGAATATAAGCCAGGAGTCAATGGCTATTATAGTCTGAATGATAACCATGTACACACATTCGCGGACGGAACCAGATCAAACAGGGCATTAAAATCCGGGGATGAGATTGTTGTGCAGGTATCCAGAGCGGCTGTAAAGACGAAAGATGCAGTGCTTTCCGGAGAACTGACGATCACGGGTCGCTATGTTGCGGCAATGGCAAGAAACGGAAAAGGAATATCTCTTGGCATTTCCGCGAAGATTAAAGATAAAAAATGGAGAGAGGCATTTAAGGAGCAATGGGAGCAGGCTTGTACTGAGTATTTCAGAGAATTAAAGCACTCCTTTATTATCCGGACAAATGCCTATGAAGCGGATTTTACAGATGTACTTAATGAGGCAAAGAAATTGTCAGATCATTTGGAAACAATCTGCCGCAATGCTTCATTCCGCACCCCTCATAGTATTCTCTACCGTCCGGATTCTTTTGCGATCTCAAAAGTACGTGATCTATATAAGCAAGATACCATTGAAATCGTAACCGATGATCCTGCGATTTATGATGAATTGCATAATTCCGAACAAGATATGATTGCTGTGAGATTATATGAAGACAGTTATCCGTTAGCAGCCTTGTATAATCTGGAAACTGCTTTGGATCGTGCACTGGGAAAAAATGTATGGCTGAAATCCGGCGGCTATCTGGTCATTGAACCGACAGAGGCCATGACGGTTATTGATGTCAATACCGGTAAAAATATCGAAAAGAAAGCTCCGGAGGAGGTCTATTTTAAGACCAATCTGGAAGCTGCGGCAGAAATTGCCCTTCAGCTTCGTTTGAGAAATCTTTCCGGTATCATTATCGTTGATTTTATCGATATGAAAGACGAGGATCATAATGCTGAACTGCTGAATGTATTTCGTCAGCATTTAAATCAAGATCCGGTCAAGACCACTTTGGTAGATATGACAGCCCTTGGTCTGGTGGAAGTGACAAGAAAAAAGATTAAACAACCGCTTCATGAACAAGTGAAACAGTAAAGTGTTGACAAAACGATTATCATATGGTATTATGCTAGTTAGTTAGGACTAACTAGCATAAATGAATTGCTGTAGTCATTATCATTGATGATACAGCAATTTTTTATTAGCTAACAGTTAGCCTACACTAACTAGAATTTGGTAATTAAGAAAGGTGTTTATAATGAGAAAAATTGCTATTTACGGTAAGGGTGGTATTGGAAAGTCTACAACAACTTCCAATCTTGCAGCAGCACTTGCTGGTATGGGATATCGTGTTCTTCAGATCGGTTGTGATCCGAAAGCAGATTCTACAAAAAACCTCACAGGAGGGAAACGCATTCAATCGGTTCTTGATGCAATCCGTGAGAAAGGAGAGAACCATATTACGACGGACGATGTTCTGTTCCAGGGATATAACGGTGTCTGGTGTGTGGAAGCCGGAGGACCGACTCCGGGAATTGGATGTGCGGGAAGAGGAATTATTACCGCATTTGAAAAGCTGGAGGAACTGGGTGCTTATGATCTTTGTAAGCCGGATATCATTTTATATGACGTTCTTGGAGACGTGGTTTGCGGCGGATTTGCAATGCCGATCCGCGGTGGATTTGCAAAGAATGTGTTTATCGTCACATCAGGAGAGATGATGGCACTTTATGCAGCTTCCAATATTGCAAGTGCAGTCAACAACTTTGGAAAACGTGGCTACGCAGAATATTCCGGCGTCATCTTAAACTCCAGAAATATTCCTAACGAAGTGGAACATGTAAAAGAAGCATTAAAAGAAATCGGTGGAGATATTGTCTCCATTATTCCAAGAGACAGTGCAGTTCAGGAAGCAGAAAACCAAGGTATGACGGTGATTGAGGCTCTTCCGGATTCTGATATGGCAAATGCTTACCGCGCACTGGCAAAACAAATCATTGAATTGACGGAGGAGGATTAATATATGGCAAATCATTGTTCCCCGATGGATTGCTGCACAGGCCATTCCACATTGCATTATGTATCAGCCGCCCATGGAGGATGGGGCATTGTAAGAATCGCAGCGCTGGTACCGGAAAGTTACTTACTATTTGTTTGTCCATTCGCCTGCGGCCGTCACACGGCGCTCGGAAGCATTGACAATGGGATTAAAAACCAGGTCTCTTATTTATTTATCACAGAAGGAGATATTATTTCCGGTGCTTTTGAACAGATGATCCTTGACGGCGTTGACGAGTTATTTGAAGCGCTTCCGAAACGTCCAAAAGTATTATTTACATTTACTTCTTGTCTGGATGATCTTCTCGGAACCGATCACGATGCGATTAATGCTGAATTATCTGAAAAATATCCGGATGTACAGTTCCGTCTTTGCAAAATGAATCCGATTTCTCTGGACAGTGCATTGCCTCCGGGTATCTCACTCAACATGAATATGTACAGTTTGTTAGAAAAGACAGGAAAGAAAGAGAAAATTGTAAATATTGTAGGAAGCAATGTTACGTTCCCAAAAGACGGTGATTTAAAACAGATTCTCGGTGAAAAGGGCTATAAAGTTTACAACATATCAGATTTCAAAAGTTTTGAAGAGTTTAAACGTATGGCAGATGCATGTCTGAATATCGTATCCGGTCCGATCGCGCTGAAAGCTGCTGAGCAGATGAAAGAAACGCTTGATATACCGTTTATGAAGGCATTTGTCAATTATGATCCAGAGGAAATTGCAAAATTCTATCAGGAGCTTTCCGACGTACTCGGAGAAGATTTTGTAACTCCTTCAATGAAATACAGAAATAAAGCAATTGCAAAAATTGAAGAGGCAAGATTGATCGTAGGAGATTATCCGATCGCAATCGATTATCAGGCTGTTTTAAAACCTTATTCTCTTGGTCTTATGTTGGCCAAGTTCGGTTTTCGAGTTGGAATGATCGCTGCGGACGGTGTTGCCGGACATGAAAAAGCAAATCATGAATCGCTTTTAAGTCTGGTTCCGAGTGTGCAGATTGTAAATCCGATCCATCATAAAGCAGTAAAGTTTGGTCATGAGGGTGACCATCACTTATGTATTGGTTTTGACTGCGGATATATGACCGGATCAACAAAAGTTGCAAATTTAATGCAGGATGAAGGACTTTATGGATATGACGGTATCTGTAAACTGATGGATATGATCATGGATGCATATCGCAGTGATGCAGATGTAAAAACAATGATCAAGGAGGCAAAGCTGATTATATGAGTAAATTATGTATTGACCTTCCGCCGATCGCTCCGGATTACTCCGGGGCAGCGTCGGCCCTGTTTGACCTTGGAGGCATCGTAGTCATGCACGATGCTTCCGGCTGTACCGGCAATTATACTGGATTTGATGAACCGAGATGGCTTGGTTCCAGGTCTGCTGTGTATTGCTCCGGCCTGAGGAGAATGGACTGTATCATGGGAAATGACCAGAAATACATCGATGGAACATTAGAAGCTGCCAAGAATCTGAATCCGACGATGATTTCTTATCTGGGAAGTCCGGTTCCGATGGTGATCGGTATTGATATGGACGGTATGGCAATGGAGACCGAAATGGCATCCGGGATTCCTTCCTTGGGATTTAACACAACCGGACAGAACTATTACGACAAAGGTGCCTCCGATGTATTTGTGAAACTGATCAAGCGTTTTGCAAAGAAACCCACTGTGAAAATAGAAGATCGTGAGTCTGGGCGCAAGAAAAAAGTGAATGTATTAGGGCTTTTATCTGTGGATATGGGAAATGAAAGGAATGCAGACGATATATGCCGTGTGATCGAGGAAGCCGGCTACGAGACCAATGCCCGTTTTGCCATGGGCTTGTCTATGGAGCAGATTGAACGTGTGGCAGAAGCTGATCTGAATGTTGTAATTTCCCGCTGTGGTCTGGATGCGGCAGAGTTTATGGAAAAGAAGTACGGGATTCCTTATATCTGTGGTGCACCGGTCGGAAATGGTGAAAACTTCATAAAGAAATTAAAGGGTACATATCAGTCAGAGCATGAGAAGAAAAAAGCCCCAGCTGACATCCTGATTATTCATGAACAGATTCTGGCAAATTCCATTCGCGAAGAATTAGAAAAGCAAAGTGATGTTAGCGTTACGGTTGGAAGTATGTATGGTTTGGATTCCAGACTTTCAAGAGAAGGCGACCTTGATCTTCCAAATGAACTGACGATCAGAAAGATCATTAACAGCGGCCGGTATTCCGTAATCATTGCAGATCCGGTAATCAAAAAAATATTAAACAGAGACGATGTACAGTTCGTCGAACTTCCACATGTAGCATTGTCCGGAAGACTTTATTTGGACCAATACCCACGGTATCTGGGTGAATTTATGACAAAACTGATTCGGAATGTGATTTCGATTGCTTAAAAATGAACGAATAAGAATGGAGATTATTATGAAAAAGAAAACTCTTGTGGCAATTACAGCTGCAATAAGTGTTGCAGCAGCAGTATTAAGCGGATGTAGTGCAACACCAACAAATGAAACCATGTCGACTACAGTTTCCACCGTAACAGCGGAAGAGACGAAAGCAGTGGAAGAAACAGAGGCAGAAACGCGAACAATCATCGACCATGCGGGAAATGAAGTGATTCTTCCGGCAGAACTGAACCGTGTTGTAATTTCCGGTCTCCTTCCGCTTCCGTCTGTCTTTGTACAGTTCAGAGGATCCGCAGAGGAAATCGTAGGCATGCATCCCAGTTCCATGGCTGCTGCAGAAAATTCTTATCTGGTAAATATTTTTCCGGATATCACAGAAGCTGATACCAGCTTTGTTGTAAACGGTGCAGTTAATATTGAAGAATTAATGAAACTGGATCCGGATGTAGTATATTATAGTGCAACAAATGTAGAAGAGTATGAACTGTATAAAAAAGCTGGGATTCCTGCTGTGGGTTTTTCCACGACAATTGCGGATTACGACTGTGTGGAAACCTATGCTGCATGGATTGATCTGTTTGGTGATATTTACGGAGAACAGGAAGCTGCAGATGCGATCATCGCGGAAGGACGCCAGGTGGCTGAAGAAATCATTTCTGTAACATCAGAAATTCCTGAAGAGGAGAAGCCGAGAGTGATGATCATTATGAACTATGCCAACGGAGTTATGAAGGTCGTTGGTTCCAACTTCTTTAGTGAATATTGGATCGATTCTGCCGGCGGTATCAACGTTGCAGCAGATTTAAACAGTTCCAATGAAGTGAACATGGAACAGGTCTACGAATGGGATCCGGATATGATCTTTATCACAAATTTCAGTCCATATCTTGCAGAGGATATTCTGAATAATACGATTGATGGTTATGATTGGAGCAATGTCAAAGCAGTAAAAGAAGGAAAAGTATATAAATTCCCACTTGGCATGTACCGCTGGTTCCCGCCGGCTTCTGATACACCTCTTGTTTTACAGTGGCTTGCCAAAATGATTCAGCCGGAAGCTTTTGCAGATCTTGATATGGATAATGAAATTAAAGAATTTTATAAAACTCACTATCATGTTGATTTAACAGACACGGACCTCGAAATGATCTACAACCCAACTCGAGAAGCATCTGGTGTTGCATTGAAATAAAGGAGTAATATGACAATAACAGGCAAAAAAAGACTTTCTGCGTTTACTCTTGGAGTCATTCTCACATTTCTTCCGATAGCAGCAGCTTTGATCTGCCTTGGTATTGGAAGATACTCCATGACCACAAAAGAAACCATTGAAGTTCTGCTTTCTCCTTTTACAGGAAAAGAAGTAGCAAATTTCGCTTATTCTACGATTTATAATATTCGATTGCCAAGAATCCTCCTTGCTGCAGCGGTGGGTTCCGGTCTTTCCTGTGCAGGTACTGCATTTCAGGGACTCTTTTCGAATCCACTTGCAACTCCCGATACCCTCGGTGTCGGAAGTGGTGCAGCCTTTGGAGCCGTTTTAGCGATGCTGTTCGGAGCGAATCTGATCTCCATACAGTTTTTTGCTCTGGTGTTTGGATTGCTGGCATGCTTTATCACCTATAATATCAGCCGCAGAAATGGAAAGAGCAGCATTATCATGATCGTACTTTCCGGTATGGTGATTTCTGCTGTGTTTGAGGCTTTGGTTTCCCTTATGAAATATATCGCAGACCCAGAGGAGGAACTTCCGGTCATCACCTACTGGCTGATGGGAAGTATGTCCAGAGCCAATTACGACAACTTAAAGCTGGGACTTCCATTTATTTTTGCAGGGATTATCATTATTTTCCTGTTAAGGTGGAGACTGAATATTCTGTCGCTCAATGAAGATGAGGCAAGCTCTCTGGGAATGAACATAAAAATCATGCGGATCATCTTCATTATTGCTTCCTCTATGATCACCGCATCCAGTGTTTCTATGTGTGGATCTGTAGGTTGGGTAGGTCTTCTGATCCCACACATTTCACGAATGATCGGCGGAAATAACAACAACGCAGTGGTTCCGATCAGTATTTCCCTGGGAGCATTGTTTATGATTGTCATGGACACCTTTGCACGAAGTGCGACCGCAGCAGAAATTCCGATTTCTATATTAACAGCGATCATTGGCGCTCCGGTGTTTGTGATGCTTCTTAGAAAAACAGGAGGTGCATGGTCATGATTTATGAAGTGAAACATGGAACGTTTGGATATAAAGATTCCTTGATATTGAATGATATTAATTTTTCGGTCCATGATGGAGAAGTCATGTCGATTCTGGGGCCAAACGGTGTAGGAAAAACAACACTATTAAAATGCATGATGGGGCTTTTGAAATGGAAAGAGGGCGAATCCCTCTTAAACGGTGAAAACATCCGGAATATAAAACCGAAAGAATTCTGGCAGAAAATTGCTTATGTGCCTCAGGCAAAAGGCTCTGCATTTGGTTTTTCGGCCATCGACATGGTGACCCTCGGACGAAGTGCCCATCTCGGCACTTTTTCACAGCCAAAAGCAGAGGACAAGGCAGCAGCGTTACAGGCAATGGAAGATATGGGGATTTTACATCTAAAAGACAAACTTTGTACGGAAATGAGTGGTGGCGAGCTTCAGATGGTGTTAATTGCCCGTGCACTGACGATCAATCCAAAGGTACTGGTCTTAGATGAACCGGAATCTAATCTGGATTTTCGCAACCAGCTTATCATTTTGGAAACCATACGAAAACTTTCAAAGAAGCGTGGAATTTCTGCAATCGTGAATACACATTATCCGGAACATGCGCTGAAAATCTCCGACAAAGCATTGATCCTGAACCGAGAAGGACGAAATATCTTTGGAAATGCAGAAGAGGTGATCAATGAAGAGAACATGAAACGGGCATTTTCTGTTCAGGTTCATATCAATCAATTTGATTATTGTGGTGCGGAATACCGAAGTGTGGTTCCGTTGTATTTGGTGTAGAAGCCGGGATTTTTCCCGGCTTTTTCTTCCTGTCATCGACATTGACACTCATGAGGAAACCATCTATAATAAATGAAACATGAAAAAATATATCATTTCTAAAGAGGAATTGCAGATGAACAAGCAGGAAATATACGATTTTTTAAAACAGAAAAATATTCCCTTCAGAGCATACGAACACGAAGCAGTATTTACTGTGGAAGCAGCCAATGCTTTGAACCTTCCGGATCCGGAATGTGGGGCCAAAAATCTGTTTTTGCGTGACGATAAAAAGCGTAATTATTATTTATTTACTTTAAAAGATGATCGGACCGTCAATATCAAAGAATTGCAGGCGATGATCGGTTCCAGAAAGCTTCAGTTTGCATCAGAAGAGGATTTGGACAAATATATGAAACTAATTCGCGGCTCTGTGACACCGCTGGGTACTATGAACGATGATGAACGTTTTGTTCAGGTATATATTGACGCATACTATGTGGGACGCCGGATTTCCATTCATCCCAATGAAAACACTGCAACCATATATCTGAATTGTGATGATCTGATGCAACTGATTCTTGAACATGGCAACCGAGCGCAGTATCTTTCCTTTGCAGATGCAGCAAGCTCTGAATGTTGATTTTCTTCTATAAACCAAGAGGCAGGAGGACATATATATGTGGTCCACATTCAAAAGAAAATTTATTGGTGACAGAAACTTCTATCGCAAGGTCATCTATATCGTTATTCCGATGATCGTCCAGAATGCGATCACCAGTTTTGTAAACTTTTTGGACAATATCATGGTCGGTCAGATCGGCACGGAGCAGATGACCGGTGTAGCCATTGTCAATCAGCTGATCTTCGTATTCAACCTTTGTATTTTCGGAGCAGTTTCTGGAGCGGGAATTTTCGGTACCCAGTATTATGGAAAAGGAGATTATGAAGGGCAAAAGTACGCATTCCGTTATAAATTATACTCTGGAATTTTGATCATTGCATTGGCATTATATCTGTTTACCAGTTGGGATACTACACTGATCAGTCTGTACTTAAACGATACGGGAAACGTGGGAGACATTGCCAAAACACTGGAATATGGCAAGCAATACCTTGCGATCATGATCTTTGGGCTCCCTGCTTTTGCAATTTCACAGATTTATATCAACTCCATCCGTGAAACAGGAAAGACGGTAATTCCAATGATCTCCGGTGCAGTAGCCGTAGCGGTAAATCTGGTACTTGATTATAGCTTGATCTTTGGTATTGGATTCTTCCCGGAGCTTGGAGTACGAGGTGCAGCACTGGCGACTGTAGCGGCCCGTTTTGTAGAATGTGCGATCATCCTCGTCTGGACGCATACGCATAAAGCGGAAAATCCTTATATTGTGGGCGCATACAAGGGCTTTGGAATGCCGAAAAAGGTATTCAAAGATATTTTTATTAAAGGCACACCATTGATGCTTAACGAGGTTCTTTGGGCTTGTGGTACCACAACTCTTGTTCAGTGTTATGCTGTTCGTGGCCTGGAAGTTGTGGCCGCCCAGAATATTTCGTCTACGATCACAAACCTATTCAATATTGTATATATGCAGATAGGCGCAAGTATCGCAATCGTTGTCGGACAGCTCCTCGGCGCTGGTAAGCTTGAAGAAGCAAAAGATGCAGACAACAAGATGATTTTCTTCTGTGTTTCCGCCTGTGCAGTAATCGCATGTTTCATGATTGCCTTTGGAAGTCTGTTCCCAGCTCTTTATAATACAGAACCGGAAATCCGTGCACTTGCAACTCAGTTCATCCGTATTGCAGCGCTGTTTATGCCGTTCTGTGCCTTCTGCCATGCAACCTATTTTACATTACGTTCCGGAGGTAAGACTGTCATTACATTCATTTTTGACAGTGTTTATGTTTGGACAGTTATGGTTCCTGTGGCATATTTTACCGCACATCATTCCAATTTGCCGATTACATCTGTTTTCTTTTGCGTTCAGGCAACGGAAGTCGTAAAGGTCGTGATTGGATTCCTGATGGTAAGAAGCGGAATCTGGGTGCAGAATATTGTGAAGGAATAAGTCAGGAGGAACGGATATGTTTTGGAAAAAGAAAAAAACGAAGCGTACGTTCGACCGTGAAAACTTAAGACCGGTCATTCGTGCAAGTATCTGCACCGGAGAGCAGGTTGCCGGATTTAAAAATATCCGTACCGGTAAATTCAGTGAAGTTATGTTGATTTCTACCAATTCAGACATGGACGAGTTTCTGGAGCTATATGATCTGAAAGAATCTGAAATATCGATCGAATACTAAATGTACAATAGATAGTAAGTAAGGATATATTATGAAATTAGTAGTTAAATATTTTGATGAATTGACGACAAAAGAGTTATATGAGATTTTAAAAGCCAGAGCAGAAGTTTTTGTTGTTGAACAAAACTGTATTTATCAGGATTTGGACGATAACGATTACCGCAGTCTTCATGTTTTTTATGAAGAAGATGGAAAGATTCTTGCATATTTAAGAGCGTTCCATAAATCTGATGAACCGGGCACTGTCCATGTCGGACGTGTCCTTACCATCGCGCGCGGTACCGGACTTGGCAGAAAACTGCTACATGAAGCCCTGAAACAGATTCGTGAGAAAATGAATCCAAAACAGATCTTTATCGGAGCCCAGAGTTATGCAACCGGTTTTTATGCAAAAGAAGGATTTCGAATCACATCGGAAGAGTATCTGGAGGACGGAATCCCCCATATGGAAATGCGATTAGAACTGTCATAAGGAGGTTCTATGATAAAAGCAATTATTTTTGATATGTACGAGACGCTGATCACTCATTATGACAGCCCTCTGTATTTTAGTATGCACATGGCGGCAGATGCAGGGATTGCAGTTGAAGATTTCCAGGCACTCTGGATGCCGACAGACACGGAACGCACCATCGGACAATTGTCTTTTGAAGATGCAATCACAGATATTTTAAAAAAGACAAATCGTTATTCAGAAGAACTCTTAAACAAAATGGTTGTAAAGCGAATTGCTGTTAAAGAGGATTGTTTCCAACATCTCCACTGCGAGATTCTTCCGATGCTTACCAAGTTAAAAGAACAAGGGATCAAAATCGGGCTGATCAGCAACTGCTTTTCTGAAGAAGCGGCCGTAATCCGGAAGAGTGTCTTATTTCCATATTTTGATGCCGTATATCTCTCTTATGAACAAGGAATTAAGAAACCGGATCCAGAAATCTTTATCCGCTGCATGAAGGAATTGAACGTGACAGCCGAAGAGTGCATTTTCGTTGGCGATGGCGGCAGTCAGGAACTGCAGGCATCCGGTGCTTTAGGAATGAAACCATTACAGGCAGTCTGGTATTTGAAAGAGGGCACCTTGCACAGGATCAAACCAATGGATGAATACCAGCAGCTTGAAAATCCAATGAAGGTTTTTGATTACATCTGATCCATGTACCATATCTAGTTATAAGATAAAAATACATCGCAAAATCAATGATTTTACTTGAAAAAATTACAAAAAAATGATTGACATAAAGAAAAAGAAGTGCTATGATACATGGGTATGTGCCGCACAGTGAGGTTAGCAAGTGTTTCAGACAGAAACCACCGCAGCTGGCGAGTAAAGATAATAGGAGGTGCAATATGTACGCGATTATTGCAACAGGTGGTAAGCAGTATAGAGTAGCTGAAGGCGACAGCATCAAGATCGAGAAGATCGAAGCAGAAGTAGGTTCTGTAGTAACTTTTGATCAGGTTCTGTGCGTAAACAACGGCGAGCTTACAATCGGATGCCCGACAGTAGCTGGTGCTACAGTATCCGCAACAGTAGAAAAAGTTGGCAAGGGCAAAAAAGTTATCGTTTACAAGTATAAACGCAAAACTGGCTATCATAAGAAAAACGGCCACAGACAGCTTTATACACAGGTTAAGA
>SVDR01000002.1 GCA_015057755.1 Lachnoclostridium sp. | reverse complement strand
ACTATGTGGATGCATTTACAACGGTACCGCTGGCAGACTATTTTGTAAATACGCTGATCTTTACGGTTGCAACAACTGCGATCATGCTGTTTGTGACGATTCTGGCGGCGTTCGCATTCGCGAGACTGGAGTTTCGTGGAAAAGATTTGGTGTTTACGCTGTTTCTGGCTTTGATGATGATCCCGAGTGAGCTGGTGATCATTACAAACTTTGTAACCATCACAAATCTGGACATGCGAAATACTTTTATGGGACTCATCTTGCCGTCCGTTACATCGGTCTTCTATATTTATTTGTTAAAAGAAAACTTTGCACAGATTCCGGACGAGTTGTATTATGCCGCGAAGGTAGACGGCACGTCGGATTTCAAATACCTGTTTAAAGTCATGATCCCGATCTGTAAGCCGACGATCATCACGATCACTATCTTGAAAGTCATCGAGTGCTGGAATTCTTATGTATGGCCGCGTCTGATCACCGATGACCAGGCATATTTCCTGGTGTCTAACGGTATTCAGGAAATCCGCGAGAACGGCTTTGGCCGTGAGAATATTCCGGCGATGATGGCGGCGGTCGTGGTAATTTCCGTACCGCTGATCGTACTGTTCCTGATCTTTAGGAAAAAAATCATGGAAGGTGTGGCGAGAGGAGGAACAAAAGGATGATAAAAAGAAACAAGATCACAGCGTTCTTTCTGGCAGCAGCAACCGCGGTAAGTATGGTGCTTACCGGATGTCACGGCTCTCAGGGTCAGCAGGCATTTGCAGTTCCGGAGCAGTTTGACGAATCAAAAGAGTACGAGATTACATTTTGGGCTAAAAACGATACCAATATTGCACAGACCAAGGTATATGAAAAAGCAATCGAGGATTTCCAGGAGCTGTATCCGAACATCCAGGTAAATCTTCGCCTTTATACCGACTATGGCAGAATTTATAATGATGTCATTACGAATATTTCTACCAATACGACACCGAATGTCTGTATCACATACCCGGACCATATCGCAACATACCTCACCGGAACCAACAGCGTGGTACCGCTGGATGGACTGTTTGAAAACAAAAAATATGGTCTTGGCGGCAGTGAGTTAAAATTCGATTCGCCGACCACGGAAGAAATTGTTCCGCAGTTTTTTAAGGAATGTGTGGTAAACGGAGCACATTATGCGATTCCGTATATGCGTTCCACAGAGGCCTGCTATGTGAACAAAACGCTGGTGGAAAAGCTTGGTTACACAATTCCGGAGGTTCTGACCTGGGATTTTGTGTGGGAAGTTTCAGATGCAGCGGCAGAAAAGGATGCAGACGGCAATTATGTACTGAATGGCCAGAAAGTCATGATTCCGTTCATTTACAAATCCACGGACAATATGATGATCCAGATGCTGAAGCAAAAGCAGGCTGGATATTCCACAGCTGCCGGAGAAATCCAGGTCTTTAACGACACAACAAAAGAACTGTTGTATACGGTGGCTGATCATGTGAAAAAAGGTGCCTTTTCTACGTTTAAGATTTCCAGCTATCCGGCCAATTTTTTAAATGCCGGTCAGTGTCTGTTCGCAGTGGATTCGACTGCCGGAGCGACCTGGATGGGAACCTATGCCCCGCTTTCGGATATCAGCGAGGACAAATTTGTAGAATTTGAAACAGAAGTCATGATGATCCCGCAGTTTGATCCGGAAAATCCGAGCATGATCTCTCAGGGACCGTCGATCTGCGTATTTAATAAAGAGGATACGCAGGAAGTTCTGGCATCCTGGCTTTTTGCCCAGTTCTTGCTGACGAACGATGTCCAAATCGGATACGCCCAGACAGAGGGTTATGTTCCGGTTACGACAAAGGCACAGAACAGTGCAGAATATCTGGACTACATCTCCAGAGAAGGCGAAGACAATGATCTGTATTATGATGTGAAGATCAAAGCAGCGAAACTTCTGATGGAACACACGGATGATACCTTTGTAACGCCGGTGTTCAATGGTTCCACGTCTCTTCGTGATGCCTCCGGTCAGATGATCGAGGATGTGGCAAAGTCTGTGAAACGTAAGAAGGAAGTAAACGATGCCTATATGGACAGCTTATTCAAGGATGTGACTTCGCTCTACCGTTTGGACCAGGGCGGTGTAAAAGATGAACTTTCCGGCGGAAAGGCGGAACTCGGCGAGCTGCCTGCAACGGCGAAAGCTTTGATCGGTTCACTGGCAGCGGCCTGGATTCTGATCATTATGTATGTTGTGATGGATTATAGAAAGAGAAAAAGTTCCGGACGGTCATAAATGACAGTTGATGAGTTTGTTATAAAAATAACGAACGGTTGATTTATTTACCATTTCGTGTATAATAAGTCTATGCTTTAGCAAGGTTAAGCATAAAAAGGAGGAAGATAATTTATGAAGAAAATCTTGACAGCAGTATTAACATTGGCTCTTGCAGCATCCATCGCAGGTTGTGGAGCTAAGACAACAGAGACAACAGCAGCAGCTACTACAGCAGCAACAACAGCGGCTGAGACAACAACAGCAGCAGAGACAACAGCGGCTGAAACAACAGCAGCTGAGACAGAGGCAGCAGCGGATGTTATGACATACGCAGACTACATCGCAGCAGAGCTCGACACAGAAGTAACAGTAGAAACTTATGTACAGGCAAAACAGTCCTGGTGGGAAGACAAAGCAACAGTTTATACACAGGATGAAGACGGTGCATATTTCCTTTACAACATGGCTTGTTCCGAAGAAGATTTCGAGAAACTGGTTCCGGGTACAAAAATCCGCGTAAACGGTTACAAAGCTGAGTGGGCAGGCGAAGTTGAGATCGTAGATGCTACATTTGAGATCATCGACGGCAGCTACGTTGCTCCGGTATTAGATGTTACAGATTTACTTGGAACAGATGAACTGATCGCTCATCAGAACGAGTTTGTATCCTTCAAGGGTATGACAGTTGAGGCTTCCAAAGATGCAGAAGGCAAAGACGTAGCATTCCTTTATAACTGGGACGGCTCCGGTCAGGACGGCAATGACCTTTACTTCAACGTTTCCAAAGACGGCGAGACATACACATTCACAGTAGAGTCTTACCTCTGCGACAACACAACAGATGTTTACGCAGCAGTAAAAGCGTTAGAGATCGGCGATGTGATCGATATGGAAGGTTTCCTGTACTGGTATGAGGGTGTGAACCCGCACATCACAGCTGTAACAGCAGCAGAATAATTTAGAAATTAGCAAATCCCCGGCGGGATGAATCGTAAAAATGATTCATTTTGGCCGGGGATTTTTTGGTATCATTTCATTGACGCAACCCATGAAAAGTGGTATCGTTTTAATAATGGGCTTAGTATGCTCAATACAAAAGAAATCCGCCGTGTTTGCTGAAAAATGTCGGCGGTGGGAGAAAATTAAGGGCTATGAACATACAAAAAAACAGCAGTGTCCGGAATGCAGTATTGATCGGAACCTTATGTTCCGTTTCATATCTTGGAGTTTATTTTGCCAGAAATATTTTGAGTGTCGTGACACCCCAGATCATTGAGAGGGGGGCTTATACGGAGGAATACATCGGCTCGATCTCGTCGATGTTCTTTACGTTTTATGCGGTTGGACAGTTGATCAACGGACTGGTGGGAGACAAGATCAAAGCCAGATATATGATCAGCTTCGGACTGCTGTTGTCCGGTGTCTGCAACGCGTTGTTTCCATATATGCTGGATAAGCCGCTGGCAGCTCATCTGACCTACGGAATGATCGGATTTTTCCTTTCGATGATCTATGCGCCGATGACAAAAGTGGTGGCGGAGAATACGGAGCCGCACCATGCGGCAAGGTGTTGTCTGGGCTATACGTTTGCTTCGTATCTCGGTTCTCCGGCAGCAGGACTTGTAGCCGCATTCTTCATGTGGCAGGTGGTATTTTTCATGGGCAGTGCGTCCATGCTCATCATGGGAACCCTCTGCTTCTTCTGCTTCCTGTATTTTGAAAAGCGTGGAATTGTCAAATACAATCAGTATGACGCGCCTAAGGCTCAGGGCCAGGGATTGAAAGTTCTGGTGGAACACAGGATCATCAAATTTACCTTTGTTTCGGTTCTGACCGGTATTGTGAGAACTGCTGTGGTATTCTGGATGCCTACGTATCTGGCACAGTATCTGGGATTTACACCGCAGGATTCCGGATTGATCTTTACTGCGGCAACCTTTGTGATCTCGTCCAGTGCGTTTATCGCAGTATTTATTTATGAACGCCTGAAGAGAAATATGGATCTGGTGCTGCTGATGTTCTTTGCAGGTTCCGCCATTTCCTTCATAGGTGTTTATCTGGTAGATCAGCCGATGGTCAATATCTGCCTGCTGATCCTTGCGATTTTGTTTAATAACTGTGCGGCGTCCATGCTGTGGAGCGTGTATTGTCCGAGCCTGCGCGATACGGGAATGGTATCGGGTGCGACCGGATATCTGGATTTCATGAGCTATATGGCAGCAGCCGTTTCGTCTACGCTGTTTGCCAATGCTGTGGTTGGAATCGGTTGGAAAAATCTGATCCTGGTATGGCTTGTACTGATGGCGGCCGGTGTGATCGTGGCAATCCCGTTTAGAGGAAGACATGTGATCAAGCGTCCGTGGGAGAAATAAAAACGATAGTTGGGGAGAATATACAAATGAAGTTAAATTATAGAAGAACTATATTGATCGGACTTGCGTTCTTGTCAATCTCTGCATTCTGGCAGATGTACGACAACGTGGTTCCGCTGATCTTGAAAAATTCCTTTGGATTGGGAGAGACTGTGACCGGAGCGATCATGGCGGCCGATAATGTGTTGGCGCTGTTCCTGCTTCCGATCTTCGGAAGTCTTTCTGATAAAGTAGATACGCCGATTGGCAAACGTATGCCGTTTATTTTGGGCGGAACCGCGCTGGCAGTTACCTTTTTGATGATGGTGCCATATGCGGATCAGTCCAGAAATCTCCCGATGTTTGTGATCAGCTTGTTTGCGCTGCTGATTTCCATGGGGCTGTATCGTTCCCCGGCAGTTGCTTTGATGCCGGATCTGACACCGAAGCCGCTCCGAAGCGCGGGCAATGCGGTGATCAACCTGATGGGTGCTGTCGGCGGAGTTTATACCCTGATCATGATCAAAGTCATGGTTGGTCCGGGAGAAACACCAAACTATTATCCGCTGTTTATTTCTGTCGGAGCTTTGATGGTCATCGGTGTTGGTGTATTGTTCCTGACGATTAAAGAAAAAAAGCTGCGAGAAGAGATCGCCAAACAGCATGAAGCATACGAGGCGGCTGTGGATACAAAAACAGCCGGTACGGACAAGAATTCAGCAGGAAGCACTGCACTTCCGAAAGATGTAAAACGCAGCCTGACCTTTATTTTAATTTCGATCGCACTTTGGTTTACTGCATATAATGCTGTTACAACTGCATTTTCCAGATATGCGACTCACGTATGGGGACTGGAAAATGGCGGTTATGCGGATTGCCTGATGGTGGCAACGGTAGCAGCGATCATCAGCTACATTCCGATCGGAGCCCTTTCCGGTAAGATCGGAAGAAAAAAGACCATTCAGATCGGTATTGTTCTTTTGATGCTTTGTTACGCAAGTGCTGGTATGTTTCACAGTTACCACGCGGTAATGAATATTTTCTTCGGAATCATTGGTTTTGCGTGGGCGGCGATCAATGTCAACTCTCTTCCGATGGTTGTGGAAATGAGCAATGCGGGAGATGTCGGTAAATATACAGGCTTGTATTATACCTTCTCCATGTCAGCTCAGGTCATTACTCCGATTTTATCCGGATACTTACTGGAGCATATTTCCTACCGCACCCTGTTCCCTTATGCGGTTGTGTTCAGTGCAATGGCGTTTGTGACGATGTCCATGGTAAAACATGGAGATTCCAGACCGGCGGCAAAGAAGAGTATGCTGGAAAATTTTGATGTGGAGGATTAACCATGAAAAAGAAATATTTGCTTGCAATTCCGATGGTGGCAGGAGCATATGCGTTTCTGGTTGCACCACGTATGATCAATAAACCGGACGTGTCCGTTCTCAAAGGTGTACATTATGCTCACAGAGGTCTTCATGACAATCAGGGCGACGCTCCGGAAAACTCGATGAAAGCATTTCAGAAAGCTGTCGATGCCGGATATGGAATCGAGATGGATATCCAGCTGACAAAAGATAAGATTCCGGTTGTCTTCCATGACGAGACATTAAAGCGCATGTGCGGTGCGGAGGGCAAAGTCTGGGAGTTTACGTTCGAAGAACTGCAGAAACTGACTCTGGCAGAGTCGGAAGAAAAGATCCCGAAATTTGAAGATGTCTTAGCTATGGTGGGCGGAAAAGTCCCGCTGATCGTGGAATACAAACTGGATGTTCCGAGCACGGAGGTCTGTGAGATCGCAGATCCGATGCTGCAGGAATACGCCGGTGTTTACTGCATCGAAAGCTTCCATCCATATGCTGTAAAATGGTATCGCGACAACCGTCCGGAAGTGATCCGCGGTCAGCTGTCTCAGGATTTCAGCAAACAGGAAAAATACAAAGGAAAACCGGTTTACTGGATGCTCAGCAATCTGCTGACAAACGTTCTGACAAGACCGGACTTTATCGCCTATAATCATAAAGACGCAGATATGTTCTCCAGAAAAGTATGCAGTCTGATGGGAGCACTTCCGGTCGCATATACGATCAAGAGCCGGGAAGAGTATGAAAATGCGAAAGACCAGTTCGAGTTATTTATTTTTGACAGTTTTATTTTATAAAATACGAAAATGAAAGGGATAAAACATGGGAAACGGTATTGTAGTAATTGGAGCAACTTTTGTAGATATTAAAGGATTCCCGCATGATATGTATCTGCCGACAGGAAGAAACGTAGGTCATATCGAGTATATTCACGGCGGCGTTGCGAGAAACGTAGCAGAAGATATTGCAAATGCGGAGCTTCGCCCGACCTTTGTCAGTATCGTAGATGATACTCCGCTTGGCGTAGACGTTGTGAAGAAACTGAATAATCATAAAGTAAATACCAAGTATCTTTTGACAAAGCCGGATGGCATGGGTACATGGCTGGCTGTATTTGATAACAATGGTGATGTTGCAGGCTCCATTTCCAAACGTCCGAACATGATGCATGTGGTTCCGTTATTAGAAGAAAAGGGAGATGAGATCTTTTCTGAGGCGGATGCCATCGTAGTTGAGATCGATATCGATAAGGAAGTAATTAAAAAATCCTTTGAGCTTGCGAAAAAGCACAATAAGAAAATCTTTGCTCTGGTTTCCAATATGAGCATTGCTGTTCACAGACGTGATTTTATCAAGAAATTAGACTGTTTTATCTGTAATATTGCGGAGGCAGGTATTCTGTTTACAGATGATTATGAAGGAAAAACACCGGAGGAGATGCGCGACATCCTTGCAGAAAAAGTAAAACAGGCAAGAATCAAGGCGATGGTTGTTACAATGGGCGCAGACGGTGCTGTTTATGCAGATATGGAAGGCAATAAAGGCATTTGCCCGGCTAAAAAGGTTCAGGTAAAAGACACCACAGGCGCAGGTGACGCATTCTGTGCAGGCGTGTCCATCGGACTCACATACGGAAAAGATATGCCGGGAGCCATTGGAATCGGTTCCACCCTTGCAGCATCTGTCATTACTTCTTCAGAAAACGTGTGTCCGCGTTTCATGCCGGAAGAGCTTGGACTGGAGAAGAAGTATATCTGTCATTTAGACGGACATCAGTAAAGAAAGAGGACAATCTATGCCAGAATTAAGCAAACGTGTACAGGAATTTACCGATTCCGTCATCCGAAGAATGACAAGGATCAGCGACGAATACGGTGCAATCAATTTATCTCAGGGTTTCCCGGATTTTGATCCGCCGCAGGAGATCATGGATGCTCTTGCCAAAGCTGCCCACGAAGGTCCGCACCAGTATTCCATTACTTTTGGTGCCCAGAATTTCCGCGAAGCACTTGCGAAGAAGCAGGGCAAGGCAATCGGTCGTGAAATTGATCCGAATACAGAGATCGTTGTAACATGCGGCGGAACGGAAGCCATGATGGCGACCATGATGACAATCTGCAATCCGGGCGACAAAGTGATGGTATTCTCCCCGTTTTATGAGAATTATGGCGCAGATGCCATCCTTTCCGGCGCAGAACCGATCTATATTCCGCTGGTTCCGCCGACGTATGAGTTCGATATCCGTTTGATCGAAGACGGTTTTAAACAGGGCGCAAAAGCGATCATCATCTGCAACCCGTCCAATCCGTGCGGAAAAGTATTCACAGAGGAAGAACTGCTTGCGATCGGTAAACTGGCAGTTCAGTACGATGCATTCTGTGTGACAGACGAAGTATATGAGCATATGGTATACGCGCCGAACAAGCACACCTGCATGGCTTCCCTGCCGGGGATGTATGAGCATACCCTTACATGCAATTCTCTGTCCAAGACCTATTCTATCACAGGCTGGAGACTTGGTTATGTCATCGGACCGGCAGAAGTGATCGAAGCAGCGAAGAAAGTACACGATTTCCTGACCGTAGGTGCAGCAGCCCCGCTTCAGGAGGCAGCGACGGTGGGATTAAATTTCCCGGAGAAGTACTATGCGGAACTCCTGGAAAAATATACGGCCAAACGTGACTATTTCCTGGCAGGTCTGGACCGTATCGGTTTAAAGCATAATATTCCGCAGGGAACATATTTTGTGATGCTTGATATTCAGGAATTCCTGGACCTTCCGCAGTTTGCGGGATATACGGATCTGGAATTCTGCGAATGGATGATAAAAAATATCGGTGTAGCAGCAGTTCCGGGTTCCAGTTTCTTTCGTGAGGAAGTGAATCATCTGATCCGCCTTCATTTTGCACGCGAAGAAAAAACTCTGGCTGAAGCACTGGCACGTCTTGCAAAACTGAAAAAGCTGGCAGAATAGCCATTGTTTTTTCGAATGAGTTCGATGTGGTTCTCATAACTACTTGACATGATTGTTGTAACAATGTAGAATGAGATTATGTTTTGGAAATCAAATTAAAGGAGAATCCCTATGAGAAAGATTATTCTAATGACTGAAACAGGATCCGATCTGACACCGGAGCTTGCAGCAAAGTATGGTGTTTATGTTGTTCCGATGCATGTAACATTTGGCAATGAGACTGTGGATGATATGACATTTAATCCGGAGAAGATCCGTGAATATTATAAAGAAACAGGAAAACTTCCGACAACCAGCGGCAGTGTACCGGAGGACTTCACACCGATCTATGACGAGATCCACGAGAGATTTCCGGAAGCGCAGATCCTTTATCTGGCGTATTCCGCAGTTACTACATGTTCTTACCAGAGCGGCGTGATCGCAGGCGAAGACCGTGACTATATCCATTTCGTGGACACAAAGCAGGTATCTGTCGGAATCAGCAATGTTGTCATCGAGATGGCAAAGATTATTGAAGCCAATCCGGATATGACGATCGACGAGGCTGTGGCAAAGGCAAACGAACTGGTGGCAAAGGCGCACATGTGCTTTATGCCGGATAATCTGGAGTTCCTGCGCGCAGGCGGCCGCGTGAGCAATGTGGCATACCTCGGAAGCCGTATTCTAAACATCCATCCGACCATCGAGATTTTGGACGGTAAACTGATCGCCACAAAGAAATACCGCGGCAAGATGACGAAAGTTGCTGCCCAGTTAGTGAAAGACTATGCAGAGCTCTACGATCTGAAGAAAGACCATATCTGGCTGGTTCATACAGTTGGTATTTCTGAGGAAGTAAAAGAGAGTATCGTGACAGCAGTAAAAGAGTGCGGCTTTGAAAATCATACATGGGTACAGGCTGCAGGCGTGATCACAACCCACGGCGGTCCGGCTGCGTTTGGTCTGGCAGGATTTTCCAAATAACCGCTTTTTTAGCTTTGCTTATGAAAAAACATGATTTATTTAATAAATGACTGTTTTTTTATAAGAAAAACTAACGAAATATACCCTGAAATCATATAGTTTTGCTTTGTAATTTGAAAAAAATGTGGTACAATAAAGACGAAAATTTTTGATACCACTGATGGGGGTAAAATAATGGAAAGATTAGTTGGAACTATTTCTAGAGGCATTCGTTGCCCGATCATTCGCGAAGGTGACAATCTTGTAGATATTACAGTTGACAGCGTATTAGCGGCTGCACAGAGTGAAGGATTTGAGTTAAGAGACAGAGACGTTATCGGTATTACAGAGTCTATCGTTGCACGTGCGCAGGGTAACTACGCTTCCGTAGAAGATATCGCTGCAGACGTAAAGGCAAAATTAGGCGGAGAGACCGTTGGCGTGATCTTCCCGATCCTTTCCCGTAACCGTTTTGCGATTAACTTAAAAGGTATCGCAATGGGCTGCAAGAAAGTTGTTTTGATGTTAAGCTATCCGAGCGATGAAGTTGGTAACGCATTATTAACTTATGATCAGCTTGACGAAGCAGGCGTTAATCCGTACTCTGATGTTCTTACATTAGAGAAATACCGTGAGTTATTCGGTGAGAATGTACATGAGTTCACAGGTGTTGACTATGTTGACTACTATATGAACCTTGTAAAAGAAGCTGGCGCAGAAGTAGAAGTTGTTTTTGCAAACCAGGCAAAGACAATCTTAAACTACACAGACTGCGTGATCAACTGCGACATTCATACAAGAGTACGTACAAAACGTATCTTAAAGGCAGCAGGCGCAAAAGTTGTTTGCGGTCTTGATGATATTCTGACATCCTCTGTAAACGGCAGCGGTTACAACGAGAAGTACGGCTTACTCGGCTCCAACAAGTCCACAGAAGATAAGATCAAGCTTTTCCCGAACGAGTGCAAAGATCTGGTTGTTGAGATCCAGAACAAGCTCTTAGAGAAGACAGGTAAGCTTGTTGAAGTTATGGTTTATGGTGACGGTGCATTCAAAGATCCGCAGGGTAAGATCTGGGAGTTAGCAGATCCGGTAGTTTCCCCGGCATTTACAGACGGTCTCATTGGTACACCGAACGAGCTGAAGTTAAAATACCTTGCTGACAACGATTTCGCAAACCTGAGCGGTGCTGAGTTAAAGGAAGCGATCTCCAACAGCATTAAGGCAAAACAGGACAACCTGGTTGGCAACATGGCTTCTCAGGGTACAACTCCGAGACAGTTAACAGACCTGATTGGTTCTTTATGTGACCTTACATCCGGTTCCGGAGATAAGGGTACTCCGATCATCCTCATTCAGGGTTATTTCGATAACTATACAACAGCATAATTTTCACAAAAGAGTGAATACAGATCCCGTCGGGCAACCGGCGGGATTTTTGCTGTTTCATAGAAAAAAGAGGCTTTCTGCAAGGGGTTTCCAAGGAAAGTGCTTTACGCACATTTGTGCATTATGTTATACTTTTTTATAATTATGAGGTGTGTTGTATGTAAGAAAAGGTTTTGCAACTACCTGAATGGATGGGGTAATATCATGGGAGATGCTTTATAATACAATTGCATATTGCAAAGGAGGAAACTTATGGGTAAATTTGTGATCAAAACAACAGCGACCGGTACAAAATTTGATTTAAAAGCAACCAATGGCCAGGTGATCGCAACCTCTCAGGTGTATAAATCAGCAGCAACTTGTAAAAGTGGTATTGCAAGCGTTATGAAAAATGCACCGATCGCAGCTGTAGAGGACCAGACAGTAGAAGGTTACGCTGCAGCAAAGCACCCGAAGTTCGAAGTATATACAGATAAAGCGGGCGAGTTCCGTTTCCGTCTGAAAGCAACTAATGGTCAGGTCATTGCGATCAGCGAAGGCTATACAACCATGAAGAACTGCATGAACGGTGTTGAGTCTGTAAAGAAAAACGCAGTTGATGCAGCAATCGTAACTGAATAAGCAAATTATCTCCCCATCCTTTGGACCGCGCCTGTTCATGCACCCATGAGTGAACAGGCGTTTTTTGAAAGGAAACAAATAAATGAAGCAGTTAAAACGATTAACAATTTTACATTCCAATGACATGCACGGAGATTTTCTTGCAAAGGAAGTGGATGATAAGCTTCTGGGCGGAGTGTCCATGCTTTCCGGATATGTCAACAAAGTAAGAAATGAAGAAGAACATGTACTGTATGCGATCGCGGGCGATATGTTCCGCGGCTCTGTGATTGATAGTGAATATAAAGGCCTCTCTACGATCGAAATTATGAATATGCTGGCTCCGGATGTGGTAACGCTCGGAAACCATGAAGTGGATTACGGAATCGGTCATTTACTCTTTATTGAAAAATGTGCACGTTTCCCGATCATCAATGCAAACCTTTATCTGACAACCAACCATGTCCGTCTGTTTAACAGCCACGTGATCATGGATGTGGACGGAATGAAGATTTTATTTATCGGAGTGCTGACGGAAGAGGTTCTTGCTCAGGCAAGGCAGGAAAAATTGATCGGCTCGATCGTGGATGTGCGAGAGGCAGCTGTTGAGGTTGGAAAAATCTGCAATGCGTACCGGACAGAAGATATCGATCTGACGGTATTGCTGACACACATTGGATTTGATGAGGATAAACGTCTGGCAGAATTATTGGACCCGCGATGGGGCGTGGATGTGATCATCGGAGGCCACAGCCATACACTCTTGGAAAAGCCTTGCGTAGTGGCAGGAATTCCGATCGTGCAGGCGGCAACGGGAACCGGACAGATCGGCCGTTTTGACCTGATGATCGATACAGAGAAAAACATGCTCGACAGTTACACCTGGCAATTGATCCCGATCGACGAATCACACTGTCCGCGAGATCTGGATTTAGAAGAAGTAATCTTGCGGTATAAAAAGGCAACTGATGAAAAGTACTGTCGTTATGTGACCAGATTTACGCGCGCCTATACCAATGGCAGCCGCGGGGAGGAATCGGAGATTGGAAAATTATTTTCGGATATCCTCTGTGACAATCTGGGCCTGGATATCATGTTTATGGCATCAGGAAGTTTTCGTACCAAATCTCTGGGGCCGATCGTTCAGTATCAGGAATTAGTGCAGATGTTCCCGTTTACAGATGAGGTTTTCCGCGTATTTGTGACCGGTGCACAGTTAAAACAGATGATGAACCATTTGTTCCGCGAAGAATTTTTCAACGGAGAGCGCATAGAGACGTATCAGTTTTCTCATGGCGTGCAGGTTGTCTGTTCTGTCGCAGAAAAATGTGTAAAAGAAGTGTTGTTTGAAGGAAAAACGGTTGCAGACGATCGATTATTGAAAGTTGGTATGCAGGGATTCCATTTCAAGAATATGAAAGAGTTCTTTGGTGTGAGTGAAGAGGAAGTGGTGGAAAATGGTCCGTACAAGGTTCTTTCCACAAGCGCGATGGATGTGCTCGACGAATATCTGAGCCGTCAGGAAATCGTGAAATGCCCGGACGATCAGAGATGGGTAATGATAGAGTAAGAGATGTATCATGAGCAAAAAAGTGGTCACTGCGGTTTGCAGCGGCCACTTTTTCTTTAAAATCTGCATTTAATAAGGCATCTCCGTATGTGCCATGGCTGCGGCCAGAGCAACTGCGGAAAATGCGATCAGCACAAGAATCGGAAGAGTAAACGGTAAGAAGATCAGCATACTTCCGAAGAACAGAACGACAAACACCAGAGCAAGGGCAGTCTGTTTCCAGTAATACATGGCAATACGGCCGGCTTCTGCGATCAAGTCTGTCAGTTTTGTCTTTCTCATGAAAACCTGCTTAGTTTCCCAATCCGTTTTATCAAAGTCGAACATCAGCGGATAAAAATGCATCATGTATCCCCAGAAAATGGAGAGAACTACCATGGAAATGGAAGACATGGATACGTATGCTGCGTTCTCCGGACTCAGGTATGAATAAACAAAAAAGCCGGCTCCGAACAGGAGGCTGATAAACAGAAAATAAATTCCAACAGGGAGTGCTTTCATGAAGCTTGTACGGAATGCGTTGAAATAAAGCTTTGCAGCACTTTCTTTTGCACGGTCGCTCTCAATCAGAGAATTCATACAAAATCCCATGGCAGCCATAGCCGGACCGATGGTGATGATCGGAATGCAGGTCAGTATAAATAAAAGATTCCAAAGAATCAGAGTCGGAAGACATGTGGTTATGATCTCTTTCAGTTTCAAGGGTGGTGCCTCGCTTTCTAAAACATTGAAAATATATAATAATAACTATAAAGAAGTCATGAGGATTTTGCAAGTGAAAAAACTATAAACTGCCAAGCCCCTGTTTTGCCTCTGTCCATTCCGTTAGAATTATGCTATATTGAGACTAGGAATAAAGAAGTGAGGGCGTGACGATTTGAGACGATTTAAATTCACAAAAATAATATTGTTAGCAGGACTTTTGGCAGTTATTGGAAGTGGAATGACTTCCTTTGCAGATACCGTCCGTGTCGATGCCAGCAACCTGAATTTTAGAAGCAGTGCAAGCATGAACGGCGATGTGATCCGTATGCTGCCGCGGGGAACTGTGTTGGAGCGTGCAGAAAATCTGGGTGAATGGAGCAAAGTGACCGTGGACGGCGTGGAAGGTTTTGTAGCTTCCCGATATCTGAAGAACGTTGATACGAAGAAAACAGTTTCTGCGGAGCCGATCTCTGTATACGCAAGGGCGGCAGAAACGGCAGAACTCAAACCGGAATACCTGTATGCTGCCAATTCGAAGATCAACAGCGGAAAAGCGATTATTTATCAGTCAAATGCTTCTGTCAGAAAAGAAAAAACAGTCTGTGTGAACGCAGGCCACGGAACGAAGGGCGGAAGCTCTGTGAAAACGCTTTGTCATCCGGATGGTTCTGCAAAAGTGACAAGCGGAACGACTGCAGCAGGAGCGACGACAGCCATAGCAGTATCTTCCGGAATGACATTCAGCGACGGAACTCCGGAAAGCGAAGTGACGCTGAAAATGGCGAAAATTCTCCGCGATAAACTGCTTGCGGAGGGATATGATGTGCTGATGATCCGTGAAACGGACGATGTACAGCTGGATAATGTTGCGCGGACCGTGCTGGCAAATAATTTGGCGGATTGCCATCTGGCTCTTCACTGGGATTCCACCACAACGGATAAAGGCTGTTTTTATATGAGTGTTCCGAATCATGCCGGCTATCGGGCGATGGAGCCGGTAGCTTCCCACTGGGAATCACACAATCGACTGGGAGACTGCCTGATTGATGGTCTTCGTGAAAAAGGAAACAAGATCTTTTCTTCCGGAGCCATGGAGATGGATCTGACGCAGACCTCCTATTCAACGATTCCGAGTGTAGACATCGAACTTGGAGACAAAGCCTCTTCTCATTCTGCAGAGACGCTGGAGAAGCTGGCAGATGGACTGATCGCAGGAATTGAGAAATTTTTTAGTCAATAAGAGGAAACAACTGGGAGCAGAAAATGAAAGTATTGTGTATTGGTTCAGCGGTCATGGATATCATGGGATATCCGATCGACCAGAGAAAAGAGTGGAAAGAAAAACAAAGGATCTCTGATATCCGTATTCTGCCGGGAGGCGATGCGGTAAATCAGAGTGTGTACATGGCACAGCTTGGCGCAGAACCGGCGCTGGTCTGCTGTGTGGGACAGGATATGAACGGCAGGATTCTGCGCAGCACTTTGAAAGGAATGCAGGTGGATGTCAGTCTGGTCAAAGAAAAGGACGACTGCGTGACCGGAACTGCGATGGTGCTGGTAAGTGAGGACGGTGAACGCAGAACATTTTCCGTACAGGGAGCGCACAGCACCCTTGGCAAGTGGGATGTTCCGAGCGTAAATGAGATTCCGGAAACCTGTCAGGCGATTTCTCTTGCCAGTCTGTTTTCCATGCCTGAATGGGAGGCGGAAGGATTGCTGGAATACCTGAAAGAAGCAAAGGCAAAAGGACTTCTGGTGTTCGCGGATCTGGCATCCGACAAACTGGGCCTTGGTCTGGAAGGAATCCGGAGATTTTTACCGTATATCGATTATTTCCTGCCTAGCCTGTACGATGTGCTTTCCATGACCGATACAGAAACAGCGGAGGATACGGCAGAGGCATTTCACCGACTGGGTGCAGCCAATGTGGTGATCAAATGCGGCGAACTGGGGTGCTATTATTCAGGCGGATCAGAACGCGGATGGGCGCCTGCGATCCCCGTCGAGGTGGTCGATACCACAGGCGCGGGAGACTGCACGGTTGCGGCATTTATCAGCCGGATCCTGAAAGGCGACTGCCTTGCGGATGCATGCAGATTTGCCTGCAGAGCCGGATCCTACAGTACGACATTTGCCGGAGCATCAGCAGCAGATTTGAGTAATATACATTAAAATGAATAAAAATACAAAAAGTGCTTGACAAACATGCATAGCGGTCCTATAATCTGCATATAAATACAGAACATCTAATAAATATTCTGTATATCGGCTCATAAGAGCTGCATAATATTGACAGTAAAGGAGACAGAATTATGAAAAAGAGCATGAAGAAAGTTATGGCATTAGCACTTGGTTTTACTATGATGGCAGCGACACTGGCAGGTTGTGGAGCTTCCGCAGATAAAGGAAAAACAGTTGAAGATATTAAAAAAGCAGGCAAGCTTGTAATGGCGACGGATGCAGCGTGGGCACCGTTCGAGTACATCGCAGATTCCGATACACCGGTTGGTTCTGATATCGATCTGGCACAGGCGATCGCAGATGCATGGGGAGTAGAACTTGAGATCATCAACGCAGCATTCGATACACTTCCTCAGTACCTCGACAACGGAAAAGCAGATATCGTCATCGCAGCTATGACGATTACTGACGAAAGAAAAGAGCAGATGGCATTCTCTGATCCATATACCGTATCTGCACAGTACATCATCGTTGCAGAAGACGACGATTCCATCCAGACCATTGAAGATCTGGCAGGAAAGAAGACAGCGGTACACCTTGGAACAACAGGAGATTTCCTCGTTTCTGATGAAATTTCCGGCGGCTGCTTAAAAGATACAGGTGCCGAGGTTGTTCAGTACAAGAACCTGACAGAAGGCTGTCTCGCACTTCAGAAAGGCGACGTAGATGCAGTGATGCTCGACCTTCTTCCGGCTCAGAACTTCTGTGCAGTAAATGACGGTCTGAAATGTTTCTTAGCAGAATACGAAGACGGTTCCAGCACAAAAGAGGAATACGGTATCGCGATCAATAAGAAAAATACAGAGCTTGTAGCAGCGATCAATGAAGTGATCAAACCGATGGTAGAAGATGGAACGATCGAAGCCAGCATCGAGAAACATAAAGAATTGGCAGCATTACTGGAGCAGTAAGCAAGAAGATCCGCAGCAGGATGGGGCAAATGTCTTATCCTGCTGTAATATTATCAGGAGGCAGCATTTATGTTTGAGAATTTTGTATCTCAGTTTAATAAAGCATTTATCGTCGATGACCGATGGAAGATCTTTTTAAAAGGTCTCGGAAATACGATTACGATCACGCTGGGAGCAGCACTGATCGGTATTGTGATCGGTGTCGTGATCGCGGTTTTCCGGTTTATTGCCACACACCGTGATCTGCGCCAGAAAATGACCTTTGGAAATGTAATGGTTTTGATCATCGATAAAGTAATGGCAGTTTATGTGGCAGTCATTCGAGGAACCCCGCTGGCGATTCAGCTGATGATCATGGCATTCATCGTATTACAGGGAATTTCAGACGGAGTGGTCATTGCAACGATCGCATTTGGTCTTAACTCAGGCGCATACGTATCCGAAGTGATCCGTGCCGGTATCCAGTCCGTGGATCCGGGACAGATGGAAGCAGGACGTTCACTCGGACTGAATCGGGTAGTTACCATGAAAATGATCGTTCTTCCGCAGGCACTGAAAAATATTCTGCCGGCCCTCTGCAATGAGGCGATCGCAATTATCAAAGAGACTTCCATCGTCGGCTTGATCGCAGTCGTGGATCTGACACGTGCCAGCGATCTTGTAAGAAGCCGTACCATGCAGCCATATTTCCCATTGATCGCAGTAGCATTGATTTATTTCGTTTTAGTATTCGGTCTGACCACATTGGTTGGCAAATGGGAGAAAAAGTTAGCAATGGGTGAATAATATCGAAGAACAAGGGAGAGAAACATATGTTTAAAAATATCATTGTAAAAACTCCGTGTAAGGCTGTAACAGAAGGCATTACTTCTGCACCGGAGCTTGGTAAGCCGGATTACGAGAAGGCATTGCAGCAGCATGCAAATTATATCGAAGCATTAAAACAGTGCGGAGTGGAAGTAACGGTACTTCCGGCTGATGAAAACTTCCCGGACAGCTGTTTTGTGGAAGATACAGCGGTTCTGACCAAAAAGTGTGCAGTCATTTCCAATCCGGGCGCAGCCACCAGAACGAAAGAGACTGAGTCCATGATCCCAATCATCAAACAGTTCTATCCGGAAGAATGCATCGAGTACATCAAGGCTCCGGGAACCATGGAAGGCGGAGATGTAATGATGGTTGGCGACACCTTCTACATTGGAAAATCTGCAAGAACCAACGAAGAGGGAATCAGACAGTTTGCGGAAATCCTTGGAAAATACGGTTACAAAGTGATCGAAGTTCCGTTAGAGAAAGTGCTCCATTTAAAAACAGGAGTGAACTATCTGGAAAATAACCATATGCTGGTTTCCGGAGAATTCATCGACAAACCAGAGTTTGCATCTTATATCAAGCACGAAATTCCGGAAGAGGAAGCATATGCGGCAAACTGCATCTGGGTCAACGATAAAGTCCTTGTTCCTGCCGGATATCCGACTGTAGAAAAAATCGTAAAAGAAATGGGATATGAAGTGATCCTTGTGGATACGTCGGAATTTAGAAAAATTGACGGTGGGCTGAGTTGTCTGTCGCTGAGATTTGCGGCGATGAAGAGTGGATTTAATTGAGTTAACTTGATATCAGAAAAGTCCCAGTTTGACAGGAATTTTCAAGCGGACACGCTTTCGCTCAGAGAATTGCGTAACGGTACTAAGACGCTAAAGAACAGCGCCAAGTACCGACGAAATTCTATGGTCCTTTTTGAAAAACACCTGTCAGCCTGGGACTTTTATATCCAAGTTTCCTTAATTACATCCACATGCAGTTGCACAATCGTCAAGGTACTTACCGAAAGAAGTTCTATTCTTAAAGTGGATTTCGATTGGTAAATAAATATAGTATCTGCTAGAAAAACCATACATATCTCCAATGATAGGTTGGACGACTGTGCTTCGAAAGATTTTCGACTGTACAAAGGTCGCAAACGCTCTTATCGCGACCGACTACAGTCGGATAAAATCGCATCGAAGCAAAGGTAGTCAACCGTTTTTGGAGATAGTATGGTTTTTCTACAGATATGCTATTTTATTTACTCAATGAACTCCACACCTTACAGGCACATCTCGTAAATCTTCTTCACATCCTCTGCATACAGAGTCTTAAATCCTGCGATGCAGCCCTTTCTGCAGGCTTTCTTCGCCATGATATCGAAATCTTCTTCCTTGATACCAACTTTTGTAAACGTATCATCCAGGTGCAGCTGATTAAATAAGAAGTCTGCTGTTGCGTCGATGGCTTTTTCTGCAATTTCCATTGGCGGAAGGGAAGCGTCGATACCGAATACATTTACACCGAGCTTCACGTAGCGGTCCACATTGCCCTCATCGAGACAATATTTCATCCATCTTGGTGTAAGGATCGCAAGACCGAGACCATGGGTAATGTCATAAACGGCAGACAGCTCGTGCTCCATCGGATGGCAGCTCCATGCGCAAGTCTGTACGGAACGGATCAGACCGCTGATACCCCAGCTGGAAGCCCACATCAGATTCGCTCTCGCCTCGTAGTTTTCCGGCTCTGCGATCGCGATCGGAGCATATTTGATCACTGTTTTCATCAGACCTTCCATAAGGGAGTCCAGCATAAACATGCTTCCCTCAGCATTGAAATAAATTTCGAAAATATGGGAGAGAATATCTGCAGAACCGCATGCGGTCTGATATTTGCTTACTGTGTAAGTAACTTCCGGATTCAGGAAGGAAGCCTTCGGGAACAGAAGCTGCGAAGAAGCAGCCAGCTTGTCCTGAGTCTCCGGATTGGAGATAACGCCGCCAAAGTTCATCTCAGAACCGGTAGCTGCCAGAGTCAGGATCGTAACGATCGGAAGAGCTTTCTCAACAACTGCGCCTTTTACAAAGAAATCCCACGGATCGTGATCCACGCACGCACCTGCAGCGATCCATTTAGTCGCGTCGATCGTAGAACCGCCGCCGATCGCAAGAAGAACGTCAATATCATGCTCCTTACACATCTGCGCACCCTTGCGGACAGAACCGATACGCGGGTTCGGCTCAATACCGCTGAGTTCAAAAACTTCCAGCCCAGCTTTTTCGATCTCTGTAATCGCTTTATCGTAGAGTCCGGTCTTCTTAATGGAACCGCCTCCGTAAGTGATCAGAACGCGCTTGCCATACTTTGCAAGCTCTTCGCCCAAATGACAGAACTGGTCCTTACCAAAATAAACTTTCGTCGGAATGTTATAGATAAAATCTTTCATGTTGCCTCCTTATATAAATGTTACTTAGGAATCCTAACTGTTATTTTACCATATGGCTGCGAAAAAGGATATAGAAAGAAGTTTCTTTTATGACAGGAATGTGTTATAATGAACCGCATGACAAAGTAATAAAAACTATGAGAGAAGGTGAAATATGTTAAGAATAGTAGTAGATTCAGGAAGCAGTATCAAACAGGATGAGCGTGAAGCATACAATGTGGACATTTTACCGCTGCGCGTTCAGATGGGAGAAGACGCATTTCTGGACGGTGTAGACTTGAGTGTGGACGAATTTTACAACCGTCTTATCAATCTGAATGAGTTTCCCAAGACTTCACTCCCGTCTTTAGAGGATGCCCAGGCACTGGTGGAAGGTTATACCGCTCAGGGAGATGAAGTGCTGATCATCACGATCTCTTCCGGAATCTCCGGAACAATCCAGACATTAAAGATGCTGTTTGCGGAAAATGAAAAAGTTACTGTTTTCGACTCCCAGATGGCAGTCGGAGGCGTTCGTTTCCTCGTAGAAGAGGCAAGAAAATATGAAAATGAACCAATGGAAGTCATTGTCGAGAAGCTGAATGCTCTGGTTCCGCGGATCGTAACAGCCGCAATTCCGGAAACATTAGACTATCTTCTGGCCGGAGGCCGCCTGTCCAGACTGTCTTGGATGCTGGGAACCGTACTTTCCATTAAACCGGTTATCGGATTTGTGGAAAGCAAAGTTACGGTTTTAGTGAAAAAACGTGGACTGAAGCAGGCCATGAAACAGATTGTAGAGATGGCAGAGGCAGATAAATGCGATCCGGAGTACGGTATCATTGCTTCCTATACTTATAACAAAGACAACGTAGACCAGGTGATCCGGATGTCTCCGCCGGAGATTCAGGCGATGGTAAAAGTGTATGACAACCTGATTCCATCCATTGCGTGCCACTGGGGCCCGAATGCATTTGGATATATTTATGTAAAGAGAAAATAAAGGAAAGTCTGAAATCACAGTTCTTTACGGATTGTGATTTTTGTATGTTGCGGGCAAAGGCAGAGTCATGATATGATGAAGATATCATAATACGGATGTGATCCCCGAAAGGAGGAAATCTATGAAAAAGCAATTCGATGTAATTGTTGTGGGTGCAGGCAACGGTGGTCTGGCTGCGGCTGCGAATACCGCAAGAGCAGGTCTGACGACTTTACTGCTGGAAAAACACAACATTCCTGGTGGCTGTGCCACCAGTTTTAAGAGAGGACGTTTTGAATTTGAGCCTTCTCTCCACGAACTGTGCAGTGTAGGTACTGCCAACAAACCTGACCAGGTCTATAAGGTATTTGATGATCTGGGCGCAAAACCAAACTGGTGCTACGAGACCGGTCATCTGTTCCGTGCCATCGTCAAGGGTAAGGACGGATATGATGTACGTCTCAGCGCAGGCATAGAAGGTTTTTGTGACAGTGTGGATGCAGCGGTTCCAGGCTGTCGTAAAAATGTAAAAGATTTTGTTATGCTGAAGAAAAAGGTTGATGCTGCCATCGATTATATTTACGAGATGAAGGGCCAACCGAAGGGCCTGACCATGCTGCTCAAGCATAGTGATTTTATGCGTGTTGCAGGACATAGTGTAGAAGAAGTTATGACCGCCATGGGTATCCCGAAGAAGGCTCAGAATATCATTAACACCTATTGGGGTTACCTGGGTGTTCCGACCGATGAGCTGAACTGTATGCACTTTTTAAACATGCTCTACGGCTATATGGTAGACGGCGCGGCCATGCCGAAGCACCGCAGCCACGAGCTGTCTCTTTCTCTCATCGATGTGATTCAGAAGCACGGTGGTGAGGTTTGGTACAACAGCGAAGTTACCGAGTTTTTATACAATGAAGACGGAAGCGTGGCCGGTGTAGTGGCAAACGGTGAAAAACTCTATGCCAAAGAGGTTATTTCCAATGTCATTCCTCACAATGTTTTCAATATGAGTGAGCTGGATAAAATCCCAGAGCAGAACCTGAAGCTTGCCAATGCCCGTGAATTCGGTATTTCTGTAGCCACCATCTACCTGGGACTGGACTGCACCAAGGAGGAACTTGGTCTGGAGGATTATACTGTGTTTATTATGGGACATCCGGATCCAAGAACTCAGTACAATACCCGCGCCGAGGATGGATTGTATATTGTCAACTGTCTGAACAATGTAATTCCGGATTCTTCTCCGGAGGGAACCTGCACTCTGTTCTTCACGATGCCGATCTTTGGAAGCGATGTTCCGAAAGATCTTACTCCTCAGGATTATAAGAAATACAAGAATGAGATTGCAAAGAAGTACATTGAAGATGCTGAGAGAACTCTGGGCATCTCCATTATGCCTCATATCGAAGAAATCAGTGTGGCAACTCCTGTTACCTTTGCACGTTATCTTGGTACCCCGGAGGGCACCATTTACGGCTATAAACTGTCAGGCTGGGATAATCTGATGGCACGTATTGCCGGCGAGAAGGCCGATTACGCAATTCCGGGACTCAGCTTCTGCGGCGGCCACTATATCCGCGGCGATGGCTACAGCTGTGCATACATCATGGGAGATACTGTGGCGAAGAAGGTTGTCAAGAGACTGAAAGGAGGCGCTTAATTATGGCTAGACCGAAACTTTGGAAATTAAATCCGATGGATTTCACCAAGATGAATCCCACCCGTCAGGCGAAGATCGAAGCGGCTCCTGCAAAGGCACTGCCTGCTACCGATTCTTATGTTCCAAATAAGATTGCAAAGGCGCTGCATCCGGGCACCCAGTATGTGAAGGTTGCTAAAATCGATGATCACGGAGACGCTAAGACTTTTTGGCTGGAAGCAAATGCAGAAAAGGGAACAGAAGCACTGGCATGGTTCAGTGCAGGTCAGTATCTGTCCGTGAATCTTGAAATTGGTTCTATGAAGCTGACTCGTCCGTACTCTCTGTCATCTTCTCCAAGAGAAGCACTGGCAGGTCAGTATGCACTGACCATTAAGCGTGTAAAAGACGGTCTGGCTTCCAATTATATTCTGGATCATTGGGAGGTTGGCACCGAAGTTACTGTGTCTGAGCCTCTGGGAGTCTTTACCTATGAGCCGCTCCGCGATGCAAAGACCATCATCGGTATTGCAGGAGGCAGCGGTATCACTCCGTTCCGTTCTCTGGCAAAAGCGATCGCTGATGGAGACGAGGACGCGGAAATGATCCTTTTGTACGGCAGCCGTACTCTGGCAGCCGCTATTTTCCAGGAGGAGTTCAAGGCACTGGAAGGACCTAAATTCAAGCTGGTAAATGTTCTCAGCCATGAAGAACAGGAGGGCTGTGAAAACGGTTTCATCACTGCAGACCTCATTAAAAAATATGCTCCTGTAGGCGATTATTCCCTCTTCCTCTGTGGTCCTCAGGCAATGTACGACTTTGTAGATAAAGAAATTGCAACTCTTGGGCTTCGCAAGAAGTTTATTCGCCATGAACTGTTCGGCGAGTATTTTAACCCGGCGAAAGAAGCAGATTATCCGAAGGAAGTGGCTCCGGAATTTAAGATTACAGTTCGTATTGCAGGAAACGAGTACACCATCAATGCTCCTGCCGACACTTCAATTCTGCGCTCTCTGGAGGCGGCAGGTATTGCTGCACCTGCACACTGCCGCAGCGGCGAATGCGGCTGGTGTCATTCCAAACTGGTCAGCGGCGACGTATACTGCCCGAAGAGTGTGGACGGCCGCAGAGAGGCTGACTATCTTTACGGCTATATCCATCCATGCTGCAGTTTCCCGCTGAGTGACTTGGTGATCGAAGTTCCGCCTGTAAAGAAATAAATTTGAACATGTGCACCGGACAAATCAAGTGTCCGGTGCATTTTTCGTCTGACGTTGGTCTAAGGACTTTCGTCCCAACATACACTGTAAAAAATGTATGCAGGGGCAACCCATGAAAGAATATATCGAAGAGCGGGCGATCCAGATCGCCAACTACATCATAGACGAAAATGCGACCGTGAGACAGACGGCAAAGCGGTTTGGAATCAGCAAAAGCACGGTGCACAAGGACGTTGCTGACAGACTGGTACATATCAACCCTGAGCTGGCAGCTCAGGCGCGCGTCGTGCTGGACATCAACAAAGCAGAACGCCACATCCGTGGCGGACTGGCTACAAAGGAGAAGTATGAGCAAAGACTGATGGCGTGCAGTAAGGAGGAGTAAGAGGATTTTATTGGTTTGAAAAAAGCAGATTTGACATGATAATGTCAAGTCTGCTCAGACTGTAGACAAAGCGGTGCCTGATCATAATGATCAGACACCGCTTTGTCTACAGTCTGGGGGCGGCGCTTCGGCGCCGCCCTCCTTGTTTTTCTTTGTTTTATTAATGCTTTAGCTAGATAGTATTTGATTAATTATCCAGGGGCAATTGACTTTATAGGTTCATAAGAGGTATAATATAAACTGGTGTTTTATGTAATGAAAAGTAAGGGAATTATTAGAGGTACTATGAAGACGACGTTAAGTATTATTCTGCCAGTTTATAATGGAGAATTATTTTTAGAGCGAACGATAAATAGTATATTGGAACAAGATGTGGATGACTGGGAGCTGATTATAGTAAATGATGGCTCTACGGATAAGTCTGGTGAAATTATGGAAAAATATATGGCTCGTGACTCGCGAATCAAAGGTGTGTCTCAGACGAATCGCGGTTTGGGAGCTGCCAGAAATGTTGGTTATCACGAATCTACAGGTGAGTATGTGGTGTTTGTAGATGCAGATGATTACCTTGAACCAAATTATTATCGCCAGTTGATTTTCGCTGCTAAAAAATATAAATCTGACTTTGTAGTATCCAGTTACATTAGGGATTTTGTACAGCCAAATGGACATTCGCATTCTGAAACGATTCATTTTAAAGAACAGCTTTTAGATATGACACAATTGAAGGAAGAGTGCAGTAATTGGAAGTACACCTATAATATATATATTCATGTATGGAATAAAATATACAAAAGAGATTATCTGGAGCAGCATGGAATTCTTTTTGATGAGTCGATCCGTTATGCGGAAGATATTCCGTTTAATATCAAAAATCTGGAAAAAGCAAATACTGTGCTCTTTTTAGATATCCCGGGATATCATTATGAGTGCCATCAGGCAGAACGTTTGACAGGCAGCTGGAAGGAAAATTTAATTGCAGATAATTGCAATGTTTACAATCAGATAATAGATTTTGAAAGGAATTTTTTAGGAATAAATAATTCTGTGATTGCTTCAGGAATGTATTTAAGAAGTTGCTTCCTGTCTATGGAAAAGGCGTTTCAATCTAATATGGGCATGAAAGAAGTTCGGGTAAATGCTCGAAAGATGTTTAAGTGTCCAGAGACAAAGAAAAGTATTCAGGCATTGGCTGGGAAATACTTGCCGGTTGAGTTTTTTATTTATCGTATTTTCATGAAGCCTAGAAATACAAAACTGTTTTTATGTGCCGTAAGAGTACGTAAGAGGTTAAAGGTAATTTTGAAACGCTAGGATACAGAGTATATTCTAGAGGAAAAAAATGAATGTTCAAATATTGATGTCTACATATAATGGTGCACGATATCTCCGTGCACAGTTGGATAGTATTGTCCAACAGAGTGTGATTCCAGGATCGTTAATAATTCGTGATGACGGCTCTACTGACGATACAGTTAAGATAATAAAAGAATATCAAAGAAATTATCCTTGGATTTCCTATTATCAGGGAGCGAATGTTGGAGTGCAGAGAAGTTTCTTTGATCTGATAGAAAATTATGACCGGACTGCAGATTATATTGCATTTGCAGATCAGGATGATCATTGGCTGCCAGAGAAACTTGAACGAGCGGTTACATGTTTAAATAAAACATGTCCGAGAAATAATGTTCCGTTGCTTTACTGTAGCAGTCAGAAGATGGTAGGAGAGAATCTGGAACCATTAGAAATAGTTGTCAGCCGTATTGTGCGAAAAGCCACATTTGGTAATGCATTGGTACAGAATATTTGCACAGGTTGTACTGCTGTGATGAATCGCGAATTAATTGAGTTAATAAGAACACATAAACCGGCGAATGTGGGAGCAATTGTGATGCACGACTGGTGGTTTTATTTAACTGCCAGTTGTTTTGGTAAGGTGTATTATGATGAGGAGTCCTATATTTATTATCGCCAACATCAGAACAATGTACATGGCGCGATTCTTAGTAAGCGAGCATTGTTAAAGTACCGTGTTAGTCAACTGATGAAACCACGTGGGGAAATATATCGCCAGGCAAAAGAGTTTGAAGCATGCTTTGGCGTAATGATGAACACTTCAAAAATGACATCAGAACGTTTTTTGATAACGAAATTGCTTCAGGCAGAGAAAAAGATTGGAAAACGGATCCGTGTGATTCTGGATCCGCGTTATTTCCGACAGAAGCGGGTGGATGATATCGTTTTCCGAGGGATAGTACTGATTGGAAAACTTTAAAATATGAGGAGTAAAAATGACAATCATTAATCTTATAAAGAAATATAAATATTTATTTCTAAAGCTTGTTGAACGTGATTTTAAAACAAAATATAAGCGATCGGTTTTAGGTGTGTTGTGGAGTCTTTTGAATCCGCTGTTTTTAATGATCGTTCAATATATCGTTTTTTCAAATGTTTTTCGATATGAGATTGAACATTATGTAATATATCTTTTAATTGGTATTATCTTTTTTACCTTTTTTAACGATGCGACTAGTCAGTCAATGGTTTCTGTAGTTATGAATACTCCATTAATAACAAAGGTGTATGTACCTAAGTATATTTTTCCGATTTCGAAAGTTATATCCATTGAGATAAACTTTATGATTTCTTTAGGGATTTTATTGTTGGCCGTTTTATTAAATGGAATCGCATTGAAACCGATTATGTTACTAATGGTTATTCCTGTGATCGGAATAACGATTTTCAGTATGGGAATGGGATTATTATTATCTGCGCTGATGGTTTATTTTAGAGATATGCAATTTTTATATGGAATTATCACAACGATGTGGATGTACATGACTCCGATTTTTTATCCTGCAACAATTTTGTCCGGAAGAGCTTCAATTATCTTAAAAGTGAATCCATTGTATCATTTAATTCATTTCGCAAGAACGGTTATTATTGAAAATATTGTTCCGCCGGCTAGTGAATTTGTATTATGTCTGTTTGTGCCGATACTTGTTTTGACTATCTGTGCATTGATTTTCAGAAAATTGCAGAGAAATTTTGTTTTATATTTGTAAGTTGGGAGTTAACTATGATTCAGGTAAATAATGTAACGATGGATTTTAGGATGGCAAATGATCGTGTAAATAGTTTAAAAGAAACGATCATTGCATCCATGACAGGAAAGTTAAAATTTCAGCGTTTTCGTGCATTAAATGATGTGTCATTCACAGTTGATAAAGGTGAGGTATTTGGAATCATTGGATCTAATGGCGCAGGAAAGAGTACTTTGCTGAAAATAATTTCCGGAATCTTGTATCCAACGAAAGGCAACGTAGTAGTGCAAGGACATATTGCTCCATTACTGGAATTGGGAGCCGGATTTGATCCGGAATTATCTGCACGCGAGAATATTTTTTTAAATGGGGCATTACTCGGATATTCGAAAGAGTTTTTGATAGAGAAATATGAAGAAATTGTTGAGTTTTCTGAGCTACGAGAGTTCATAGATGTTCCGGTTAGAAACTATAGTTCGGGAATGATCATGCGATTGGGTTTTTCAGTCGCAACAATTGTTACTCCGGAAGTTTTGATTGTCGATGAGATTCTTTCTGTTGGAGATGAACATTTTAAACACAAAAGTGGAAAGAAGATGCAAAGTCTTATGAATGGAGATACAACCGTACTCCTGGTTTCTCATGACATCAATCAGATACGTTCGATGTGTAACAGGGTTCTTTGGCTTGAAAGAGGAAAAATCAAGATGATCGGAGAAAGCGCAGAAGTGTGCAAAGCTTATTTGGCAAATGTTAGAAAGTAAAGATTTCGCCAGCATTTGCAGCTATAGGGAGTAAATACTAATATGAAGAATGCAAATAAAAGAAGTTTTCGCACTACACTTAGAAATGCGTATCTGGCAGTTCCGATACCATTTTCAGTAAAGCGAAAGATAAAAGATGTTTCATTTACTATATTAGCACCTTTTATTAAAAACACAGAAACGTATCATGTTTGGGTAAATAGAGACTCCATCTATGATCCGGAAGAAATCGATACTACGGTTGAACTTTGGGAAAATGTTGAATGGAGCGCATATTTGGAACAGATCATGCGTATTCCATTTTCCAAAGATAAAGAACGTACATTTGTCAAAGAACTGAGCCTAGATGTGCCAATGGAATTAACAGAGAATGATGTTAAGTACTTGGCCTTTTATTTACCACAGTTTCATCCATTTAAAGAAAATGACGAATGGTGGGGAAAAGGATTTACAGAGTGGACCAATGTTACAAAAGCAGTGCCACAGTTTGTGGGTCATTTTCAGCCTCGTCTTGCAGGAGAGCTGGGTTATTATGACCTGAGAAACTGTGATGTTATGAAACGTCAGATTGAATTGGCAAAAAAATACGGAGTTTATGGATTTTGTATTTATTATTATTGGTTCAATGGTAAGACCCTGATGGAAGGTCCTTTACAGATACTGCTTTCTAATCCGGACCTGCAGATTCCCTTTAGTTTGTGCTGGGCAAATGAAAATTGGAGCAGACGTTGGGATGGAAAAGAAAACGATATTTTGATCGCACAAAAGTATGATGAAGAATTCCCATTAAAGTTTATTAAGGATGTCGCGAAATATATGGAGGACCCACGATACATTCGTATCGATGGGAAACTGTTGTTTGTTGTTTACAATGCAAAGCAGATTCCGAATTTGTCTCAAACACTCACAATTTGGAGGAATTTTATTAGAGAGATAGGATTAGGAGAATTACATCTTCTTGCCGTGGATTTCGCATTAACTCCGGAAGCAAAGAATGCAGGATTTGACGGTTTTATTGAATTTCCTCCGCATTCTGTGGATCCGTACTTAATGCCGACAATGAATTCATCGCTCTCCTTTATTAGTAAAAACTGCCGCAGCAGAGTGTATGATTACCAGCAAATCGTAAATGAGAAAAAGTATTTATCTCAAAATGTGGATAAATACTACAAAGGAATCTTTATGGCATGGGATAACTCTGCCAGAAAACCATATAATGCAGCTGTATATCATAATTATTCTCCGAAAGCTTTTAAAGAATGGTTAAAAGATATAACAATTCTTACAAAGGAGAGTCGAAAAACGACTGACAGACTTGTGTTTATTAATGCTTGGAATGAGTGGGCAGAAGGCACATATCTCGAGCCGGATGGAAAATACGGTTATGCGAATTTAAACGTAGTAAGAGACGTATTGCTTGAAAGCAGAAGAGCATGCAGAAAAATAATTTATGTCAGTCATGATGCATGGTTTAATGGTGCGCAGTTATTATCGTTAAACATTATAAAGCAGTTAAAAGAAACGTTTGGTTATGAAGTTTATACGATTTTACTTTCCGGTGGTGTGCTTAAAGATGAGTTTATTGCTGCATCGGATCGTTTGTTATGTGTTGAAGAGGACACAAAATGTGAAGATGATATCGTCCAGTGGATCAATAAATGTGGTGCGACAAAAGCTTTATGCAATACAGTTGTTACAGGAGATATGTTAAAACTTATATCCTCACAAAAAATTGAGTGTATTTCCATGATCCATGAAATGGAGAATGTAATTCACCAGTATAATTGTGAAGAAAAGCTGATTCATATCGCAAAATATGCAAAAAAGATTGTTTTTGCATCTGACTATGTAAGAGAAAGTGTAGAAAAGATTCACAGTTTACCGAAAGAGAAAATCGTGATTCAGCCGCAGGGAATGTATAAACTTAACACTCTTATGTCTAAAAAAGACAATATCAGACGTATAGTTCGTGAGGAATATCAGTTACCTGAGAATGCAAAAGTTGTACTCGCAGTAGGTTACGGTGACTATAGAAAGGGAATAGATTTATTTATAAAAACTGCAGCAGAAGTATGCAAGCAGATGGAACATGCATATTTTATGTGGGTAGGAAATATCGATGCGACAATGAAATCAGAGATTGAAGCTCTGATGAATGAACATGAAATCATCGGACGCGTGATATTTACAGGTCCTCAAACAGATATCATGAAATACTACACGGCATCCGACCTTTATCTGCTGACTTCTCGTGAAGATCCGTTCCCAACCGTGGTTATGGAGGCAATGGACTCTGAATTACCAGTCATTGCATTCCGGGACGGCGGCGGTTATGTAGAAAATATTATGCCTACAACCGGACGCCTGGTGGATATGGAAGATTACGTATCTATGGCTCGTGAAATAATTGGGTACCTCGATTCAGATAAGATGAGAAAAGAGCACGGTATTTGTGCAAGAGAATATGTAGAAGCGAAATTTAATTTTGTGAAATATGTGAATACACTGCTGGGACTTCTGAAAGAAGAGTATCACACAGTAAGTGTAGTAGTTCCAAATTATAATTATGAAGAATATTTACGTATGCGTTTGGACAGTGTCTTGGGACAAACATATCCGATCACAGAAGTAATTGTTTTAGATGATGCTTCGACAGATGGTAGCAGAGCAATCATTGAAGAGTACCGGGAAAAATATCCATTAAAAGTGAAAGTATGCATGAATGATAAAAATAGTGGAAGCGTATTTGCACAGTGGGAGAAAGGTTTGGCGATGGCATCAGGAGAGTATGTATGGATTGCAGAAGCAGATGATTTGGCAACTCCGGACTTTATTAGTCGATTAGTGGATAAGATGGAACAATGCCAAGCTCCGATTCTTGCATATTCCCAGTCATATATGATTGATTCAGACGGTCAGATAACAGCACCGAATTACTGGTGTTATACTGATGATGTGAATCCGGATATATGGCATAAGGACTATATCCTTGACTCACACAAGGAAGTCACAGAACACATGAGTGTGAAAAATACGATTCCGAATGTTTCCGCCGTATTATTTAAAAACGCAGATTTTTCCAAAGCAATTCTGGAGGCAAAAAAATACACAGTGGCTGGAGATTGGGCCTTTTATGTAGAGGTCATGAGAAAGCAGGGAGAAGTTTGTTTCGTTTCAGATAGCCTCAATTACCATCGTCGACATGCCAACAGTGTGACGACTGATCTCAAGGCGAAAAAACATTTTGATGAAATTTGTCAGATGCAGGATACAGTATGCGCGATGTACCCGGGAGAGGTGGATCTGGAAAAAGTGAGACGGTATCGTGATGAAGTCAGGAAGACACTGAATGTGTAACAGCAGTTGGTTAAAAGTATGATTAGAAGGGGACATTATGGTATTTAGTTCATTGGTGTTTATGTGGATCTTTCTTCCACTGGTTTTCCTGGGATCACGTATTCTGCGAGGAAAGTATGTGAATGTATTTCTTCTGGTCAGCAGTCTGTTATTTTATGCATGGGGAGAACCTGTGTATATTGTATTGATGCTTTTTTCCATATTTTTTAATTATTTCAGTGCGCAGATGATTGAACATCATAAAGGGAACAAAATACTTTTATTTGTTGTCGTTATGGTGAATCTAGGCATGTTAGGTATCTTCAAGTATTATAACTTTGCGGTTGAAACGATAAATAGTATATGTCATTACACAGTGTTAAGTGAAAGGAATATTCCTCTTCCAATCGGCATTAGTTTCTATACGTTTCAAGCATTGTCTTATGTTATCGATGTATACTTGGGAAAGATTCCTGTTCAGAAGAAATTGACCAGTCTAGCATTATACATATCTTTTTTTCCGCAATTAATTGCAGGACCGATTATTCAGTATAAAGATATTGACCAGCAATTAGAGGAGCGTCAAATTACTTCAGAGAATACTGCGGAGGGTTTTAACCGTTTCTTTATCGGCTTAGGGAAAAAAGTATTAATTTCTAATGTGATGGCAAGTGTGACAGATAATATTTTTACTATGGATTATTCCCATATGGGAATGCTGACGGCCTGGATTGGTATTATCTGCTATACTCTGCAAATCTATTATGATTTCTCTGGATATAGTGACATGGCGATTGGTTTGGGAAAAATGTTTGGATTTGAGTTTTGTGAAAACTTCAAGCTTCCTTATACCGCTGATTCAATTAAAGATTTCTGGACCAAGTGGCACATTTCATTATCTTCCTGGTTTAAAGAGTACCTTTACATTCCGTTAGGAGGAAACAGAAAAGGAACGTTAAAGACATATAGAAATAATGTACTCGTCTTTTTGGCTACCGGTATTTGGCATGGAGCTAGTTGGAATTTTGTGATATGGGGACTTATTCACGGAGCATTTTTAATCTTGGAGCGTATGGGATTTTCTAAGGTGTTACTAAAAATTCCAAAACTTATGCGACATACTTATACCATGTTAGTTGTAATGGTTGCATGGGTCTTCTTTCGAGTTGAGCAATTGGGGCTCGCATTCGATTATTTGTCTGCCATGTTTGATTTTCGAATGCTCAATGTGAGAGAATATGTCCTTTCACCCAAAGAAATATTGGTTGTTATAGCAGCTGTGTTTTTTGCCGGATTCCACAAGGTGGTTTACACGCGGATTATGGAGAATGGAAAAAATACCTGGATGAAATCTTTTGAAGCTAAGAGTGTGGTTAGCATAGGTTTATATTTTTTAGCAATCTGTTCACTGGCTGCTGGAGAGTATAATCCATTCATATATTTTAGATTCTGAGGTGCTTATGAAAATAAGACTGTACAATATGATTGCGCTTGTGCTCATTTGCATACCGATTGTTTCTTTTGTTTTATTTAATAATCGCATAGTGTCAAACAACGAAAATAGAGTGTTGGCGGAAAAGCCAGAGTTGACTCTGGAGAACATCCGCAATTTTCCATCTGCATATGAAGAGTATTTTAACGATCATTTGCCATTTAAAGATGTACTTGTGAAAGTGCATAGTTATTTGAGCACGATTGTATTGAAATCAAGTTCTAACCCGAACGTGATTCTAGGTAAAGAGAACTGGTTATTTTTTGATTCAAAGAACAGTGGGGATGGAGATGAACTGGCAGACTATATGGGGACCAACCTGTATAGTGAGGAAGAGCTGGAAGACACTGTACAAAATGTGGTAACGATGTATGAAAATGTATCATCTCTTGGCATTGAGTTTTACTTGTTCATAGCTCCTAATAAATCGACGATATACTCAGAATATATGCCAGACTATTATGAAAAAGGAACGAATAGTAGAGTAGAGCAGTTAGTAGAAGCTTTGAAGGCATATCCGCAGATTAATGTAGTATATGCAAAGGATATTCTGGATGAGTACAAAGTAGAATATCAATTGTATCATAAATATGATACGCACTGGAATCATCTCGGTGGATATTTAGGAACACAGGCACTGCTAGAGGCGATGGGAAAAGAAACAACCCCAATTTCTGAAGTCAGTATAAAAAAAGAAATACGTGATAAATCGTATGACCTGGCATTTATGCTGAACTTAGTAGATTACTATGATGATGACTATTGGTATACGATAGAAAACTATAATCCGGAAATTGATGTGGAAGAAACAGTTACGGATCGCGTGAGTTCAAGTGATTATAATTCTTTTTTTAAAACGAACCATATGGACGATCGAACGGTTATGGTATGTCGGGATTCTTTTGGTGGAGCAACATTTGATATTCTTCCTAAAAATTTCGAGGAAACCATCTATATTCATCGGAACCTATGGAAAGACGAATATCTGAAGACATATGAGCCTGATATTTTTGTTTTTGAATTCGTGGAAAGGCATACATCAGTTTTGCCATATTTCTTACAGGATAGAATGAATTAGAACAATAGTGGAAAAGGATAATTTCGTTTAAAGAGGTAAGTATGACGGATCAGGAGAGAACATTATTAAAAAATAAAATAGATAAGGCACGCCTGATTTCCTTTGATGTATTTGATACATTACTGTTTAGAAAAACCAATAGTCCAGAAACGATTTTTGATTTGGTAGGAAAGCACTTTGAAATCCATGGATTCCGGAGACTTCGGATTGATATGCAGAATGAGGCCAGTCGCAGAGAACACGAGGCATTTCAGTATCCTCATGCGGATATGGATCAAATTTACGAGGTTCTGGCAGAACATACTGAAATTCCGGTCAATTGGGATGAAGTGAAAGCATATGAAATACAAATGGAACGCGATGCTCTGACAGCAAATGAAGAACTTCTGGAAATCTTTTTGTATGCTAAGGAACAGGGAAAAAGGGTTGTTGCAATTAGCGACATGTATTTATTTGCAGAGACAATAGGGGAAATTCTTCGTAACAAAGGTTTTTGGGAGATTGATCATATATATTGCTCAGCGAATGAAAGAAAGGCAAAGTTTAATAAAGACCTGTTCGAAGTCGTAGCGAAAAAAGAAAACGTGGATTACAAAGATATTCTGCATATCGGAGATAAAGTTCGCGATGATGGGGATATTCCAGCCAGCTTTGGTATGGAGACGTTCATATATAATCGTGAGTGTAATCTTGATAAGGTTAAGAATGTAATCTGCTCTGACGTGGATCAAGGACTTTACAAAATCCTTTATAATAAAAATAACGGGTTTTGGTACAATCTTGGAGTTGAGGTTGGTGGTCCTTTGTATATGGGGCTATATCGCTTCCTGATGAATCAGGTTAAGCAGAAAGATAAAAAGATTTTTTTCTTATCCAGAGATGGTTACAATTTGTATCAGATCTTTAAGATGCTTGGCTATACAAATATCGAATATCTTTATACGTCAAGAAGAGCTCTCACTCTGGCAGCAATTGAAAATCTGGATGATACAGCGATAAGGTCCCTCCCGCCATATGTGGAAGGACAAACCGTTGGAGAAGTATGGGACTATCTGTGTATTGATAGAAACGAAATCAAGAATCTGGAAGAATGTGGCTTCCGTACGTTTGATGATGTTATTTATTCCGAGCGCGAGATGGCTCAGTTTAAGCAGCTTTACGGTTATAACAAAGAAGTCTTGCTCAGACGCTGCAGAATGGAGCGTGAAAATGCGAAAGCATATTTTGAAAAGGCAGGTTTATTTGAGCAGGATGCCATTTGCTTTGATTGTGGATGGCAGGGCAGTTCTCAAGAATTGTTAGAACGGTTTAAGCGGGCTGTTGGCTACGAAACAGAACTGTATTTTATCTATTTTGGGATCAAAAATACAGACAAGAGCCGCAATCAGTTACATGGTCTGCGCTATGAAACATATTTATTTGATTTTTATAAAAACTTTAGTCTGCAGGATGATACAGAAAAAAATGTAATTCTATATGAACTGTTTTTCTCGGCACCTCATGAAAGTGCATATTATTATGGAGAAAACGGAGACGTTATTTTTGAAGATGGAGAAGGTGATCGGGAAAAAGAGGAGATGCTGCACGGCATTTGTGATTATATCTCCACAGGAGTTGATTTTGTGGAAAACTATGATGTGGAATATACTCCGGAAATCGCTGTGAGTCGGTTAAGACGATTGATCAATGCTCCAACAGTAGACGAAGCGGTGAATATTGGAAACCTTCGAAATGTGGATGGATTTGCCAGAAAGCAGGGGGAAGAAAAGTTCATTGCGTATACGACCAAAGAACAGTTGGAGCGAGAGCCTAATATTGGAACTTATTGGTTAGAAGGTTTCTTAAAGAGACCGGATATTTCGGACGAAATCAAGTCTCAAATGGCAGTAAAATATGGTGTTTGGTATCCCAAAGAAGATGCGGCATTTGACTTTACAGATGCTGACAGGATTCGCAGGATGCGCAGCTATGCCAGATGGATGAAAGATTGGAAGGATTGCGAAAAATCAGGTGGAACACTGAAATATAAACCACTGTTTTCTGTGATTATTCCTGTCTATAATACATCGGTCGAATATTTAAGAGAATGTATTCAGTCAATTCTTACGCAGAGTTATGATTGCTTTGAACTGATACTGGTGGATGATTGTTCCACGTTCGATGGCATAATACCGCTGCTGCAAAAATATGAAAAGAACAGGAAAGTTCGGGTTCTTTATCGCAGTGTTCATGGCGAGGCTCCAATGGCGCTCAATGATGCAATACAGATTGTTAAAGGGGATTATCTTGTATTTGTAGATGCGAAAGATACGATTGAGGAACAAGCGTTGTATGAGTTAGCAAAGACGCTGAATGAGAATCCGGAACTGGATTTGATCTACAGTGACGAAGATTATATGACAGCAGATGGAATACAGCGTCATACACCGTTCTTTAAGCCGGATTGGTCGCCAGATTTGCTCTTAAGTATGTTGTACACAGCCCATCTTTCTGCGTATCGTACATCAATTGTAAAGAGTATAACAGGTTTTCGTACTGCATATAACGGAGGCCACGACTATGATCTGGTATTACGATTTATGGAGCAGTCGGATCACGCCCGTGTTGGTCATGTGGCAAAAGTCCTGTATCATTGCAGAGACCAAATTGGAATGGAATCCTATGAAAAACTGACTGCAGATCATATGATGAAAGCTGCAAGAAATGCAAAAGCTGATTATATACGGCGCAATCAGATAAAGGCACATTTGGAAGCAGTTGTCGGAACCAATCAGAGTCGTATTGTGTATGATGTGGTTAGAGAGCCTCTGGTAAGTGTGATTATTTTATCTGGGAATCAGCCGGAACAGCTCAAACGGTGTATTGAGTCGATTGAGAAATATACCAAATATAAGAATTATGAAATCTTGGTAGTCGAGAGTGAGAATGAAAAACGGAGTTCAAAAGCATTGAACGAAGGGGCAGCACAGGCATCCGGAGAATATTTACTGTTCATGAATGACAGTATTGAAGTGTTCCAACCAGAATGGATGGAACGGATGCTTGGACATGCGCAGCAAAAACATGTTGGTGCTGTCGGTGCCAAGTTATATGAGCCACTGACGACCAGAATTGTACATTCGGGAATTACGATTTCAGAGGAGGAACCGTTTTTTATCGGTGTAAACGATGAGGATCACAAGCCGCAGGAGTTCTACCTGAATTGGATTGACCGGAATTGTCTCTGTGTAAGTGGTGCATGTATGATGATTCAAACCGAAAAATTCTGTCAGGCGGGTGGCTTTGACGAAACGCATCCGACATTATATGGTGATATGAAATTGTGTCTGACGCTACATCAAAAAGGTTTTTACCAAGTGATTCGAAATGATGTTGCTGCATACTATCATCGTGAAATGCGAGATGAATCGAGCTTGAATGACAAGATTCACGAGAGTTTTTCGGGTGAAGAATTGCAATCACTATTAGCAGAGTACAAGTGGTTAGCAGGAAAAGACCCATTCTATCAATTAAACAGAGATATGGAGAGCAAATCTACAGAGCCATTTGATGAACTTCTGAAAATGAAACTTTCTAGATGCCTACGCACAAAAAATGGTAGAATTGAAAACGTAACTGTTGACAATAAGATTGTGATTTCAGGTTGGTCTCGTCTTGAGCACGAAGCACCACCAGATGTTTTTGAACGTTATGTGGTGTTCGAAGACCCAGATGGCAATACTTACGGAGCCAAAACAGTTCCCTGTTTGCGACCAGATGTAGTGGAGTATTTTGGAGACAAAAGATACCTTTATTCCGGATTTGAATGTGTAGTCAAACCACAGAATCTGAAGATGGATACAATTCCTTATCAGATGGGCATTTTGACTATCGACAAGAAGAGGAAACGACATCTGAATTGGTGTTATGAGGGTGAAAGTCTCAGTCAGGAAAACCATATACAGATGTCGAAAGGCAAACGGATGATCAAGAAGCTTAAAAATAGACTGGGTTGGATTAAGTTTTTTTGATGTCAGTACAAAATGATACATAAGAACTATATCATGTGGCAAAAAAGGAGCAAAAGTGTGGCAAACATGTGTCATGTATTTGCGCGAGGTAATAAGTGCTGTTATGATAAAAGATAAAGGTCAATAAATACATTGTAAAGGAAAGGGAGTAATTATGAAAGAGTTGAAGAAACTGTTCTTACAACGAGTCTTACCAGTTGTGCTCTCGATAGCGATGACATTTTCATCGATACCGTTACCGGCATATGCGGATACGTCTTATACGGTAGGAACTGAGGAACATATTCACACGGATGACTGCAATCATACAGATGAGCAGCAAGTCGTCAGTTCAAGCAATTCGACGGATACGTCGAATGTCGCAAGTTCGAGTAATTCATCGAAAGATACCGGCAGTGGATCGGGCTCAGGATCCGGGAATACTGGAGGAGAAACAAAACCGGTAACTGCGACTGCATCTGATGCGGAGGCAAGTGCTGTATACAGAGATCTTTGGGAAGATATGGAAGATATCCTTAAGGAGTATCTGGGAACAACTGAAATGTCAGAGAGCAAGGTACGTGTTGCAATTGAGGCAATGGACAGGGAAACACTGGAAAAGGCACTAAAAGATGCAAAGGTGCTTTTGAATGATGTGCTCGAACAGAATGAAGATATAATTGATCAATTTGAATACGAAGCAAGGACATTTAAGCATTTTTATTCCAAATTAAATGAGCATGAGTTCACTCTCGAATTCAGTGAATTATATTTTGATGTGAAAGTGGAGATTGCAGAATTTTTAGACAATTATGGAATTGTAGTAGGTGTGTCTGATGATGAAATTGCAGATTCGATTATTGCAATGGATGGAGATACACAGCAGACTGCGTGGAATGAATGTGTAGAATTGGAAAAAATGTTGCCTGATCTATTAGAAAGCGAAGCAGTTGTTTTGGCGGAATTCAGCACTGTGGACACATGGGCAAGATTTTATATGATAATGCAAACCATGAGTTTGCCAACTTTTCTTGCGGCGTCTGGAAATTATACGCCTGTAGAGGGTGTTACTGTCAGTGTATCCGGAGCAACGGATAACAGTATGACAGATGGTACAGTCACTGTTACGGCGCAAGGTAGCGGTGGTATTTTTGGATTGGGTGCTAGTTCTAAAACGGCAACAATAACAATATATAATGAAACAGAAAGTGTTTCTACCATAAGTTTTGATTGGACTGCATCATCAATAAATGAATTGAAAATAGATGGTACAGTATATTTAGGAACTTCGGGATCATTTAATAAAGTTCTTGAACCAAAATCTAGTTTTATAGTCACTGTGACAACCGCGAAAAATAGTACAAGTAATAAGCTTGTATTAAGTAATTTCAACATAAGTGCAGCAGCCACAGAGTCGAATATTACATTTAATTTTGATGATACATTAGGTAGTGTCACTGTAGGTGGGGCTTCTATTCTAGCTGGAGACGTGTTGACGATTCGTTTTGAAGAAGGAGCAGAGTTAGTAGCTTCACCTAAATCAGGGGCTAGATTTCTTGGTTGGGTAGATGAAACAGATAATTCTATTCTCTCTACCACTACGAGCTATGCTTTAATGCCTGCTGGAGATATGACGATAAAGGCAGTATTTGTGGGAGCTGGTTCACCTCCTTATTTTGCGGTAGGAGGAGCATCGCAAAAATCGGTTAGTACAGGTCTTTTAGGTCTGGGTAAGTTATATTATTATGCTGTACAGGGCGTGTATTTATTTGATAATTTAGATGATGCGTCAACGTTTGCTTCCAACAGTAGTCAAAAATATATGGTATTAATGAATGATGGTACATTAACAGCTGGCGAACATGAAATACCATCAGGAGTGACTTTATTGATTCCTTTTGATGAGGGGAATTCGTTATATACAGATCAGCCATTAAATACGGGGGAATATGTGACTCCAACTCCATATCGTACATTAACAATGGCTGATGGAGCTAATCTTACCATTAATGGTAACGTGAGTCTTTCTGCTAAACATCGTTATGGTAATGGTAGTAATGCAAATGGTGGTTCTCCAACTGGTAAAGTAAGTTTTATCAAGATGGAAGGAGATAGTAATATTACCATAAATAGTGGTGGTACATTGTACGTCTATGGATTTATTACTGGCTCTGGCAGTGTGACTGCGAAAAATGGTGCAACTGTATATGAAAACTTCCAGTTTATGGATTTTAGAGGTGGTACTCAAAGTACTGATATGAAAAATGGAGTGTTTCCATTGTCTCAGTATTATATTCAGAATATAGAAGTACCATTGACTTTAGAATATGGAGCCAAAGAATTTAGTTATACAACAATCTATATGTCAAGTGCTGATTTTGGTTCTTCTGTAGGATTTATCGGTCCAAGTAACTCCATGTTTAATTTAACTAAAGGTTCAGTTACAAAGACATATGATGGCGCAACGGATCGCTTATTATTAGAGGCGAATGGTGAAGTTAGTATTTCTTCAATTAAAATGGATGTAGGTACATCATCTATTGATTCTAGTAAATATGATTTGGGTATTAATGGTAACTTTACTGTAACCATTAAACCTGGCAGTAATATTAATGTTAATCAGGATATTGCTTTACTGCCAGGAGCACAAATTATCATTGAAGAAAATGCCACATGCATTTTGGGATCAGGCAATAGTATTTATATTTATGATGTTGATCAGTGGGGAACTTACTGTGGCGCACGAAATGAGAAATTGTCACCGATCAATTATGCTCCAGGAAAGACATACACTCGTACGGAAGCTGATTTAGTGGATGCTTCTATTTTAGTCAATGGTACAGTAGATGCATCTGCTGGTTATGTGTATACAACTTCTGGAGGTGCGAATGTATATAGTACAGGTTCTGGTGTAGCAAACATACAACCTGGAACTCAGACTGTAACATACCAGCTAATTCAGGGTACAGGATATGTTGAGATTCCACTTACACCAGCAAAACTAAAAAATGAAGACTCTTCCTATGTGGAAACAACGGGATCTAGTGGTACTTACAATTATAAAAGTGGTGTATGGGAAAAAACTTGTGATGAACATCAATACGAGGAGAAGATTACCACTGCTGCGGAGTGCGAATCAGATGGTCTGAAAACATTTACGTGTACTTGTGGGGATGTGTATACAGAAGTAATCCCAGCAACAGGTCATACAGAAGTAGTAGATGCAGCGGTAGCGGCAACTTGTGCAGCAACAGGTCTTACAGAAGGAAAACATTGTTCCACGTGTAATAAGGTGCTTGTGGCACAGGAAACAGTAAATAAGCTTGCTCATACCGAAGCAGTAGATGCGGCAGTAGGTCCAACTTGTGCAGAAGAAGGTCTTACAGAAGGAAAACATTGTTCCGTATGTGGTGAGGTGTTGGTAGAACAGGAAACGATAGCAAAGCTTGATCATACAGAAGTGGTAGATGAAGCGGTAGCGGCAACTTGTGCAGCAACTGGACTCACAGAAGGAAAACACTGTTCCGTATGTGGTGAGGTGTTGGTAGAACAGGAAACGATAGCTAAGCTTGCTCATACGGAAGTGGTAGATGAAGCAGTGGCGGCAACCTGTACAGCAACCGGTTTAACAGAAGGAAAGCATTGTTCTGTATGTAATGAAGTGATTGTGGCACAGGAAGTAGTGTCAGCAACAGGTCATACAGAAGTGGTGCATGCAGCAGTAGCGGCAACCTGTATAGCCACAGGCTTAACAGAAGGAAAAGTGTGCTCCGTATGTGGTACAGTACTTGTAAAACAAGAAGTAACACCGGAACTTGGTCATACCGAAGTAGTGGATGCGACAAAAGCAGCGACCTGTACAGAAGCAGGACTCACAGAAGGAAAACACTGTTCTGTATGTAACGAAGTTCTTGTAGCGCAGGAAGAGATTCCGGCGACTGGTCATACTGAGACAGCTGATGAAGCAGTAGCAGCAACTTGTACAACAGATGGTTACACGGCAGGAACACATTGTTCTGTGTGTAATACTGTACTTGTAGCGCAGGAAGTAGTACCAGCACTTGGTCATACAGAGGTAATCGATGCGGCAGTAGCGGCAACATGTACAGCAAATGGAAAGACAGAAGGAAAACACTGTTCCGTATGTAGTGAGGTGCTTGTAGCTCAGAATGTAATTCCAGCTTCTCACACAGAGGTAATTGATGCAGCAGTAGCAGCAACTTGTACAGAAACAGGCCTTACAGAAGGAAAACATTGTTCCGTATGTGATGCAGTAATAGTAGCTCAGGAAGAAATCGAAGCACTTGGTCATACCGAAGTAGTAGATGCTGCGAAAGCCCCGACATGTACAGAGACAGGTTTAACAGAAGGAAAGCACTGCTCTGTATGTAACGAAGTACTGGTAGCACAGACAGTAGTAGAAGCACTCGGTCATACAGAGGTAATTGATGAGGCAGTAGCTCCGACGTGTACAGCAACCGGTTTAACGGAAGGAAAGCACTGTTCTGTATGTAACGAAGTACTGGTAGCACAGACAGTAGTAGAAGCACTTGGTCATACAGAAGTAATTGATGCAGCAGTAGCTCCAGATTGTACAGAGACAGGTTTAACAGAAGGAAAGCACTGCTCTGCATGTAACGAAGTGCTGGTAGCACAGACAGTAGTAGAAGCACTTGGTCATACAGAAGTAATTGATGCAGCAGTAGCCCCGACGTGTACAGCAACCGGTTTAACGGAAGGAAAGCACTGTTCTGTATGTGATGAAGTGTTGGTTACACAGGAAGTAGCAAAGGCTCTCGGTCATGCTGAGGTAGTAGATGTTGCGGTAGAGGCAACTTGTACTGTTGCAGGAAAGACAGAGGGAAGCCACTGTTCTACATGTGGAGAAACGATTGTAGCCCAGGAAGAAATTCCTGCAACTGGTCATTCTTATAGTGGAAATATTTCAGCTCCAACCTGTACGGAAAAAGGATATACAACATACACTTGTGTGAACTGTTATGATGTATATACTGATAAGTATGTCGAAGCACTTGGTCATACCGAAGTAGTAGATGCTGCGAAAGCCCCGACATGTACAGAGACAGGTTTAACAGAAGGAAAGCATTGTTCTGTATGTAACGAAGTACTGGTAGCACAGACAGTAGTTGATGCACTTGGTCATACCGAAGTGATTGATGCAGCAGTAGCACCGACGTGTACAGCAACCGGTTTAACAGAAGGAAAACACTGCTCTGCATGTAACGAAGTACTGGCAGCACAGACAGTAGTCGAAGCACTTGGTCATACCGAAGTAGTAGATGCTGCGAAAGCCCCGACATGTACAGAGACAGGTTTAACAGAAGGAAAGCACTGCTCTGCATGTAACGAAGTACTGGTAGCACAGACAGTAGTCGATGCACTTGGTCATACAGAGGTAATTGATGCAGCAGTATCTCCAACATGTACCGAAACGGGTCTTACAGAAGGAAAACATTGCTCCGTATGTAACGAAGTATTGGTAGCGCAGACAGTAGTCGATGCGCTGGGCCATACAGAAGTAGTAGACGAAGCAGTAGCCCCGACGTGTACAGCAACCGGTTTAACGGAAGGAAAGCACTGTTCTGTATGTGATGAAGTGCTTGTAGCGCAGACAGTAGTCGATGCGCTCGGTCATACAGAGGTGATTGATGCAGCAGTAGCTCCAGATTGTACAGAGACAGGCTTAACAGAAGGAAAGCACTGTTCTGTATGTAATGAAGTATTAGTAGCGCAGGAAGTAGTGGCAGCGACAGGCCATACTAATGAAACAATCCCTGCTGTAGACGCTAAGTGTACAAGCGTCGGTTATACGGAAGGAACAAAGTGTTCCGTATGTGGAGATATTCTAAAGGTACCAGAAGTAGTGTCTGCGCTTGGTCATACAGAAGTAGTAGATGCTGCGAAAGCGTCGACATGTACAGAAACAGGCTTAACAGAAGGAAAGCACTGTTCTGTATGTAATGAGGTATTGGTAGCCCAGGAAGTAGTAGAAGCTCTTGGACATACGGCAGTTGCTACAGAGGCGAAGGATCCAACATGTACAGAAACAGGATTAACAGAAGGAAGCATGTGTTCTGTATGTCAGACAGTATTGACGGAACAAGATGAGGTTCCGGCCCTTGGTCATACAACGGTGACAGATGAAGCTGTGGCACCAACATGTACAGAGACAGGATTGACAGAAGGAAGCCACTGCTCTACATGTAATGTGGTATTTGCAGCTCAGGAAGAGGTTCCGGCCCTTGGTCATACAACAGTGACAGATGCTGCTGTAGCGCCAACCTGTACAGAAACAGGATTAACAGAAGGAAGTCATTGTTCTGTATGTGATGAGGTATTAGTGGCACAAGAAACAGTAGATGCCCTTGGTCATACAACGGTGACAGATGAAGCTGTGGCACCAACATGTACAGAGACAGGTCTTACAGAGGGAAGCCATTGTTCCGTATGTAGTGAAGTTCTTATAGCACAGGAAATTGTGGCTGCATTAGATCATGACATGATTGTGGATGAAACACAAACCGTTAAGCCGACTTGTACGGAAAACGGAAAGCAGATATTCAAATGTTCTAGATGTTCGGAAACAGAAGAGAAGTCAATTACTGCATTAGGACATTCATGGAAATGGACTGAGGACATAACTGCGGCAACTTGTACGACAGAGGGCTTGGCATTCTATTTCTGTAATGTGTGTTATGCAGCGACGAAGCAGGATGTATTACCGGCATTAGGACATAATTTAGAATACCATGACTATGTGGCACCAACCTGTACAGAAGCAGGTTCTTCTGCTGGAAGTAAATGTTCACGTTCACGTTGTGATTATACGAGTGGTGCAGAAACTATTCCTGCTCTTGGTCATGCGTGGGGGGATTGGAAAATTACCATTGATCCAACTTGTAGCAAAGAAGGTACAAAGACAGCTACTTGTGGCACATGTGGAGAGACAAAGAATGAAACAGTTGCAACTATTGGCCATACAGTAGTGGTAGATGAAGCAGTGGCTGCTACATGTTCAAAAACAGGTCTTACAGAGGGAAGCCATTGTTCCGTATGTAATGAAGTACTTGTGGCGCAGGAAACGGTACCAACAATTGCTCACAGTGAAGTAATTGATGCAGCAGTAGCTCCAGATTGTACAAATACTGGTTTAACAGAAGGAAAGCATTGTTCTGTATGTAATGAGGTATTAGTAGCGCAGGAAGAAGTAAAAGCACTCGGTCATACAGAAGTGATTGATGCAGCAGTAGCTCCAGATTGTACAAATACTGGTTTAACAGAAGGAAAACATTGTTCCGTATGTAACGAAGTATTGGTAGCACAGACAGTAGTAGATGCTCTTGGCCATACAGAAGTAATTGATGCAGCAGTAGCGGCTACATGTACAGCAACCGGCTTAACAGAAGGAAAGCACTGTTCTGTATGTAACGAAGTACTGGTAGCACAGACAGTAGTCGATGCGCTTGGTCATACAGAAGTAATTGATGCAGCAGTAGCTCCAACATGTACCGAAACGGGTCTTACAGAAGGAAAACATTGCTCCGTATGTGAAAAAGTTTTGACTCAGCAATATAAGGTTGATGCTCTTAACCACATTAGTGTGACTGATAAGGCGGTAGCAGCGACCTGTACAACAACAGGTCTTACAGAGGGAAGTCATTGCGGCAGATGTAATGAGATATTGGTTTCTCAGGAAGTAATACCAATGATTCCGCACACCGAGGTGGTGGATAAAGCAACATCTCCGACGTGTACAGCAACCGGCTTAACAGAAGGAAAGCACTGTTCCGTATGTAAAAAAGTATTAGTTGCGCAGGAAGAAGTAAAAGCACTCGGTCATACAGAAGTGATTGATGAAGTGGTAGCTCCAACATGTACCGAAACGGGTCTTACAGAAGGAAAACATTGTTCCGTATGTAAAGAAGTATTGGTTGCGCAGGAAGTAGTGAAAGCACTCGGTCATACAGAGGTAATTGATGAAGCAGTAGCTCCAGATTGTACAAATACTGGTTTAACAGAAGGAAAGCACTGCTCTGCATGTAACGAAGTATTGGTAGCACAGACAGTAGTCGATGCCCTTGGTCATACAGAAGTAATTGATGCAGCAGTAGCTCCAGATTGTACAAATACTGGTTTAACAGAAGGAACGCATTGCTCTGCATGTAACGAAGTACTGGTAGCACAGACAGTAGTCGATGCGCTTGGTCATACAGAAGTAATTGATGCAGCAGTAGCGGCTACATGTACAGCAACCGGTTTAACAGAAGGAAAGCATTGCTCTGCATGTAACGAAGTACTGGTAGCACAGACAGTAGTCGATGCGCTTGGTCATACAGAAGTAGTAGACGAAGCAGTAGCCCCGGCATGTACAGCAACCGGCTTAACAGAAGGAAAGCACTGTTCCGTATGTAAAGAAGTATTGGCAGCCCAGGAAGTGATAGATGCACTTGGTCATACTGAGGTCGTGGATGAAGCAGTAGCGCCAACATGTACAACAACCGGCAAAACTGCCGGAAGTCATTGCTCCGTATGTAATACTGTGTTAGCTGCCCAGAAAACAATAGCTGCCCTTGGTCATACACCGGTAACAGATGCAGCAGTAGCACCGACCTGTACGGAAACAGGTCTTACTGAGGGAAGACATTGTTCTGTATGTGATCGTGTTTTAGTTGCACAGGATACGGTAGCTGCTCTTGGTCACAAAGAAGTAGTAGACAAAGTAGTAGCTCCAGATTGTACAAACACTGGTTTAACAAAAGGAACGCACTGTTCTGTATGTAATGAAGTATTGGTAGCCCAGGAAGTGGTAGCTGCCCTTGGTCACACAGAGGTAACAGATGCGGCAGTAGCTCCAGATTGTACAGAAACCGGACTTACAGAAGGAACGCACTGTTCTGTATGTGAAGAAGTACTTGTAGCCCAAGAAGTGGTAGACGCTCTTGGACACACAGAAGTGACAGATGCAGCGGTTGAGCCGGAGTGTGAAAAAACAGGCCTTACCGAGGGAAGCCATTGTTCTGTATGTGGAGAAATTCTTGTAGCTCAGGAAGTAGTAGATGCTCTTGCTCATACTGCAGAAGCAGTAAATGCTGTAGCGCCATCTTGCTTAAAGAATGGTTTAACGGAAGGTAGTAAATGTTCTGTGTGTGGAAAGATACTTGTAGTGCAGACAGTAGTACCGGCAACAGGCCATACGAGAGTAGTAGATGAAGCGAAAGCGCCGACCTGTACGGAAACAGGCCTTACCGAGGGAATTCATTGCTCTGTATGTAATGCGGAGATACAGAAACAGGAAGTAAGACCGGCTCTCGGTCATACCGAAGTAGTAGATAAAGCAGTAGCATCAACCTGTACAGAAACAGGTCTTACGGAAGGAAAGCACTGTTCCGTATGTGGAGAAGAATTAGTAGCCCAGGAAGTAGTAGATGCCCTTGGCCATACTGAGGTAATTGATGAAGCGGTGGCATCAACCTGTACGGAAACAGGTCTTACGGAAGGAAAACACTGTTCTGTATGTAAGGAAGTATTAGTAGCTCAGGAAGTTGTTGACGCACTTGGTCATACTGAGGTAGTAGATGAAGCAGTAGCGCCAACATGTACAACAAATGGTAAAACAGCCGGCAGTCATTGTTCTGTATGTAATACAACGATTGTTCCTCAGACACCGGTAGCGGCAACTGGTCATACACCTGTGATTGATGAAGCAGTAGCGGCAACTTGTACAGAGACTGGTTTAACGAAAGGTGAACATTGTTCTGTATGCAATACTGTATTGCAGGCCCAGGAGGTAATACCAGTTCTCGGTCATAAAGAGGTGATTGATGAGGCTGTAGAAGCAACCTGTACAGAAAACGGTTTTACGGAAGGAAAGCATTGTTCCGTATGTAAAGAGGTGCTGGTAGCTCAGGAAATAGTAGACGCCCTTGGCCATAAAGAGGTGATTGACGAGGCTGTGGAAGCAACCTGTACAGAAAATGGTCTCACGGAAGGAAAGCATTGTTCTGTATGTAAAGAGGTGCTGACAGCTCAGGAGGTTGTTGAGGCTCTTGGTCATAATGTAGTGATTGATGTTGCTTCTGCATCGAACTGTACAGAAGCAGGTGCAACAGAAGGAAGTCATTGTTCTGTATGTGGAGAAGTACTGGTAGCTCAGGAGGAAATTCCGGCGCTCGGTCATACCGAGGAAATTGATGACGCGGTAGCGGCTACATGTACAGAAACGGGTTTTACAGAAGGAAAACATTGTTCTGTATGTAATGAGGTATTGGTAGCTCAAGAAGTAGTACCGGCTCTCGATCACGATTGGGGAGAAGGTATTGTTACCTTGAAACCAACTTGTGTTATGCCTGGTGAACGAACATTTACATGTTCAAGAGATGGTATTACGAAGGTGGAAATCGAGCCAGCACCTGGACATATATTGGAATTTGTAGATGCTGTAGAACCGACATACACATCAATTGGCTGGGAAGCATATGAGAAGTGTAAAGTATGTACATATTCTACATACGTGGAACTTCCGACATTAGAGAAACCTCCTATTGAAGATTTCGATACCTTTATGGAAAATCTGAGTCTTCTTGAGGAGCTTGCTGTAGCATATTCAAGAGCAAATCCAGGTAAAGATCCGGTTAACTTAGTAATTAAGTATATTCGTACTGGTGTTGACCGATATAACTCCGGTTCTTGGAATATCATGGCTGGTTATGAGGATGCTGGTTTTGCAAAATATGTAACAGAAACAGAAAATGCGTTGAACGAAGGTATAACAGATGAAGATGAGATGATAGGCGTTACTCGACTGAAAAACATCGAAAACTTCTATCTCCCGAACGGTGATTATACGGATATTGGTCACATGTTTGGTACAATGGATATCACCTATCATAATAACTTCAGTCAGAATCACGCAGACGTTGCCGGATGGGCCGGAGATCTTGTAGACTTACTGAGTCTGTCAGATCAGTTTGGTGTAACTTCTGTAGAAGTGGAAGCACTTGTGGAGGAGATTAATACCAAGTATTTCTTAAAAACAGATGCAGAAATCATCAAGATGCATGGAGAGAAACCTGCGGAAGGAAGTTTTAGTGAAACAGATGTTTTTGGTGATCTGGATGGTTTTTATGTAACAACAGAGTTAGAGAAAGTGGAAGAGTATGAAGTAGGAGATTTATATGCAATCCTGAAAAATCATTTCACTGAAGATCTGACAAATGAGGAACGTGCATCATATTTCCTGGATCATAGATTAGATGGTGTTACAAGCCGTACAGGTATTCGAAATGCGGTATTTGCTGCGTATACAGGAAATAGTGTAATCGGTACATTAGAGGGAACAAGAACATTCAATGCTATGGATCTCTCTGAGATGAGACGAGCTTGCTGTTATGCATTTGCAGATTATATCTGTAAACTGGCAGGTGACTATGTAGAGCTTGGAGAAAACATTTATTACGATATCGTAAGTGAGGAGTTCTCCACGCTTGCTCCTGGTATCACACAGGAAATTAAAAAGGTAACAACAGCAGACGATAAGACGCTTCGTTATTATGTGGCAACTGCGGATATTACCAGTCAGTATGTAGATTTATATGCGAACTATAAGGATAATGATCCAAGTAAGGGTTGGGGCATGGCCCGTGTTCTCGATCAGGCGAATGCCGCACAGGAGCGTTACGGCAATCCGGAAAGCGAGGATTATATCCCAAATTACAATGTAATTGTAAGTACAAACGGTGCCGGATTCAATATGCAGACAGGCGAACCGGGTGGTCTGCTCGTTATGGGTGGTGTTGAGTATCATCCGATTGACGGTAATGGTTTCTTTGGAATCCTTGATGATGGTACACCGGTAATTGGCACAACAGCAGAATATAACACAATTTATAAAGGTCGTGTGAAGGAGGCAATTGCAGGATTTGGAGCAACGCTTGTTAAGGATGGAGAGATTACGGTATCCTATTCGGATTCTTATACTTCAAACCGTGCAGGCAGAACTGCGATTGGTATTACAAAGACCGGTAAAGTTGTATTGATGGTCGCTGACGGACGCCAGGAGCCAATTTCCTGTGGTGCTAGTATGCAGGAAATTGCACAGATCATGCTTGAGGCTGGATGTGAACATGCAATCAATCTGGATGGTGGTGGATCAACTACTTATGTCGCAAAGCAGGAAGGTTCCGATGAGTTAGAAGTAATCAATAACCCGTCAGACGGATTCCAGCGTTCTGTAAGTACATCATGGTTTGTAGTTTCTACGGCTCCGAGTGATACTGCATTTGATCATGCATTAATTACTGCAGAAAAGAACTATATGACAATTGGAACTAATGTTCAGGTTTCTGCATCTGGTGTAAGTGCAACAGGTAACCCGGCTGATCTTCCGGAGGGTATTGAATGGAAAGTATCTGATGAAAGATGGGGCTCTATCACTCAGGATGGCGTGTTTACTGGTAAGAGACTTGGCGATGTAAATGTTCAGTTGTGGCTTGAAGATGAGCTTCTTGCAACAAAGACATTACATATTGTAAATCCAGATACAGTTTACTTCAAACGTGAGAAGATGGACGCAATCTATGGTTCTAAGATTACGTTACCGGTTGTTGCTCTTTATGAAGGTAAGGAAGTGGCGATTACTGCTGCAGACTTAGTATTCAGTTTGAGCAATGAATTAGCAGGTGTAGTAAATGGTTTCGAATTTACAGGAACGGAGGGATCCGGACTTAAAAATACTACTGTGACAGCTGCATTGAAGACAGACGAATCAGTAGCCGGATCTATGATCATTTATCTGTATAATCAGGGCGAGGCAACCTTTGACTTTGACAAGGCAACTGGCGGTGACCGTCAGCTTTCTTGGGATCGTAAGGTTACCAACTCTACTACCACAGATCATGTGACATATATGGTTGACAAACTGGATGAGCCAATGATCACATCCTATATCTTTGCAATCGATATGACACAGATTCCGATTCCGGAACAATTGAGTGACTTAATCTATATGCTTCCGGGTGCTGATGCGGAGGATGCTTCTGCATGGAACTTCCTGCTGCAGTTGGCTGAACGTGTGAGTGTATTGACAGAAGTTAAAGCAGTAATCAAATTTGATCCGAATGTTGACGTGGATTACTCTAAGCTTACAGTTGTAAATGAGTATTTTATTTACGATAAGAACAGAGTTACATTCAATGAGGAGACAAATGAACTGACATTGCCTCTGAAGTGGAAGGATCAGACTACAGCAATTGATCCGGAAACAGCAAATCCGCTGTGTATCGTAAGTGGAATTAAATTGACTCCGAAGGATGATGCTGCATGGGATGAAAATGATCAATTATCTCTGACTAATACCGGCGCGATTAGTTATGAGATCTATCTGCGTGCCAATGCATTATATTCCTTTGCGAGTGATCCGGAAAATCGGGAGATTTATGGTCTGGAACCGTTCGTAAATCCAGATGATGAGTCTGAAAAGGGCGGATCATTTGGTGATGTCTATAAGGAGTTTATAGATTCTTATACACTTATCAATTCTTTAAAGAATGGATGGGTATATGAAGACGGTGGATATGCTTACTACGTAAGTGGTGAGAGATACACAGGAATTCAGGCTGTTGGAGATTACTATTATGACTTTGGTAATGATGGTATCAACATCGGTCAGACGAAGTATACTGGTCTGTTTGAAACAGGTGATATTGTCCACTATGCGAAAAACGGTACGCTCCAAATCGGTTGGGTTGATGTTGGAGATGAGGACTATTGTTTCGATGAAAATGGTGATGGATATAACGGAAAACACGCCATGGACGAGGTTCTGATGATCTTTGAAAATGGTAAGCTCGTTGGTGGTACATCCGGTCTTATTGTTAAATCAGATGGTAAGACGTACTATTATATGGATGGTCGTAAGGTTTATGGCTGGACATATATTGGTGAAGATCTGTACCATTTCAATGCTACAACCGGTGCAGCAACAACCGGAACACAGGTATACCCGGATGATGAATCAAAATCCAAGAATGCATATTATGACTTTGATGAAAGTGGTAAAGCATTACGAGGTTACTTTAACAAGGATGATTTCTATTATTGGGGCGGTGTAGCCAAGAAGGATTCCTGGGTTAAGAATGGTTGGGATCCAGATCCAGAGGCATGGTATGCAACGAATATGTATGGTGTACAAGTCCAGGATAGAACAAGTGATGAAGAAACAGTTCTTCACTATATGGACGGACTTCTCTATACATTCGAGAACGCTACAGGCAAATTGGTTAAGGGATGCGTAGTTAAAGAAAACGGATATCTGTATTATTACTGGGCTGGTGAGCCGAGAAATGATGGTTGGTTTACTATTTTCGATGAGACATATTATGCATATGAAGATGGACATTTGGCTGTGGGAGTAAAGACAATTGATGGTGTGAAGCATACGTTTAATTCTCAAGGCGTATTGCAGGCTCCGGGCTCCTCTTCTGGTGGAGGCGGTGGTTCCTCCTCCGGCGGCGGTGGAGGCGGCGGTGGCTCCTCTTCCGGCGGTGGCGGTGGTGCAGCTGGCGGCGGAGCAGCCGGTGGCAGCTCTGCGGGCAGCAGTTACTTACCGGAGTACGTAGTTTCCGGTTCTTGGTCTAAAGTTGAGGATGGAAACAAAGTGGCGGCAGGTACTGATGTTGGCAAGACTACTGCAGAAGATGACTGGATGTTCATCGACAGCAATGGTAATGCTTATAAAGACAAGTGGGCAGCAGTTGCAAATCCGTATGCTGATGTATCCAAGGGACAGTCCAACTTCGACTGGTTTTACTTCGATAGCGAAGGTCATATGGTAACCGGTTGGATTCAGTATGGTGGTGACTGGTATTATCTCCATGAGGATTCTGACGGAACACTTGGTCGTATGTACACAGGATGGAATCAGATTGGCGGTAAGTGGTATTATCTGAATCCGGAGTCCGATGGAAGACGTGGTGCGATGATCACAGATTCCTGGATCGATGGCCGTTATGTTGGTGTAGACGGTGTACTGGTTGGTGATGCGACTGGTCTCTACAATGGCGCAGGATCCAAACCGGTGACCGGCACAACAACGAACACCAATACAACTACAGGGAATACTTCTGCAGATGTAGCGGATCTTCCGGATTATGTGGTTTGGGGTTCCTGGAATCAGGATACGGAAGAGAATTGGGAGTTCACAAGAAATGACGGTGTTCCGTATAAGAATATGTGGGCAGCTCTTCACAACCCGTATGCGGATGCTTCCAAGGGACAGTCCAACTTTGACTGGTTCTACTTTGATAACAGTGGTCATATGGTAACAGGTTGGACACTGTTTGGCGGATTATGGTATTACCTGAATCCGACATCCGATGGTACACTGGGCCGTATGTACATAGGCTGGAATCAGATTGACGGTAAATGGTATTACCTGAATCCGGAGTCTGACGGAACCAGAGGCGCAATGCTGACTGACAGATGGATCGGTGATGCATATGTTGGTGCAGATGGTGTACTGGATGAAAGCAGAACACAGTAAATATGAAATGTACGTATAGAAGGGGTGGCACTTTGGTGCTGCCTCTTCTTGTATAAAAAACAAAGGCGGAGTCCCTTTTATATGGAACTCTGCCTTAAATATTGATATAAGATTATTTGATTTAGTTTTCTTGTACTATTCTCTTACTTCAATCAAAATATTATGTGCATCTCCCCTAATTGTATGATAAGCAGACTCTTTCAATATTGGCAGATGTGCATCTTTTAAATCTGTATTTAGGTTGACATTTACGTTTTTTAGTCCGTAATAATGTCTCCACTGATAGCAGCCCCATATCCATTTTTCGCGAAATTGGATGGGAATCAAACGATTTAGCATGTTATAGTCCTGAGGCATATTCCTAAGGATAGGGGCTAATCCGACCGAACCGACTATTTGAACTTGCTTTGCTGTATCGTTTGCCATAACATCTAATTCACTTAAGTCCATTACAACTGCTTCAATACGAAAATTTTCATAATCTTTTTGAGCGGACAATGCATTTCCATATGTAAAGGAAAAAACAAAAAATATCCATCCAAGTATCGCACAGATAAGTTTAGAAGTCCAAGTTTTTTCAGATATTGCTCCAATATTGAGGAGGGCAATTAGTATTCCAAAACCATACATGGCTCTTGGTTCAAAAAGCGGTTTTTCGATTACTACATATGCACCAAAGGCTAGCATACACATAAAGCAGACAGCTATCAACGAGATAAAAAGTGCTATTATTTTACCTTGCTTGGATGAGAGTACCATTGATTCTATGAAACAACAAACAAGGAGTAGGATCAAAACAATCCATTCCTTTTTAAAATCTTCAATTACCTTTTGATAGTATTGCTTCAGGTGCTCAAATGCAACGGGCAGCAATTCGGGTAAATCTGGTAAGGAATTGGAAACATATGCATCTGCCGGTGGCATAATAAATACTTTATATATTACCATACCGCTTAGGAAACCTATTACCGAATATAGAAGGAAAGTAATGATCGTTTTTTTATTTGTTTTTGCATTCCACCGTTTCAAACATAGTAGTACAACAAACATCGGAAAGATACCACTGGAGGCCTGATATGTCAAGCAAACGCCTAGAATACTCAGAATTGAGGCGATAAGATATAGGCGCGTACTATATTGCCATACTAATAGTGGGACAACTGAAAATAATACTGATAATGCCATATATGGAGCGTCATATTTGTAGGAAAAACACTCTAAAAAATAAGGTGAAAGCCCTAGAGGAATCAATGCAATGATTCCGGCCCACCAAAAGCTTTTCGTTTCAAGTACCAAATGGTAAATTACAAGGCCCGCAAGTGCCATAGTTCCAGCGGCTATTAATTGTGGAAGAGGTGAAATATCTGTCAGATAGGGGTCAGCGTGAAGAAAATTGGAAAGAAAGTTCGAAAGATATCTTCCAAAGCCTTCCCACTCCTGATAGCCATAGGCAACTCGTCCTTGGTCATCTATATAATTATAATTAGCTCGAAGAATCGCGGAAATTCCTACTGCATAAATTAAGAATAGAGAAAGGAAAACTTTTTTCAGTTCTCCCAATTCTAATTTGCTTATGTTTAAGTGTGCTATTTGCATATTGGATGTATTGGTTTGCACATCAGTTCCTCCTGTAAATGTGATCTTAGCCATTATTATACAATTGTTTTATAGATTAATAAAGCTTATTTTCTTTAGGCTAACAAAAGGCTATCAGGAACTATAGGAGGTTCCCAGAAGAGCCTTTTTGATGGTTTAATAGCTGTATTATAGTAATTTTATTGAACCGACTATAGAACGGAATTCGTTGTTTTTGAATTCGAGAATTATTCTGAAAAAATCCAGCCAAATAATTTTGCAGAATCTTCCAATATTGGTTAGTGGTATTTTAATTATCCAATTGTTGAAGCATTTTATCATATGAAGAGTATACCTGATCCGGATTTTTGTTCATATGATGTGTGTTTCTCTGAACTGTAAAATGTTAACAGGACAGAATGTAATTGTAGAAGCACGTTTCCTTGACATCCCCCCCTGAAAAGAGTATATTATAAGGTAGAGAAATATTGATTTACTCAAATAATATATGGGGGTGCTGACTATGTATCAGGCAGAATATGAGCGCTGGTTAGCAGCGAATTTAGAGGACGCTGACTTAAAGCCGGAGCTTGCAAAGATTGAAGGTAATGACGAAGAAATCAAGGATCGTTTCGCAGTAGCACTGAAGTTTGGTACTGCAGGACTTCGTGGTGTTCTTGGTGCGGGTACAAACCGTATGAATATCCATGTTGTTCGTCAGGCAACACAGGGTCTTGCTAACTGGGTAAAAACTCAGGGCGGAAACCAGTTAGTTGCGATCAGCTATGACAGCCGTTTAAAGAGTGACGTTTTTGCCAAAGAGGCAGCAGGCGTTCTCGCAGCAAACGGAATCAATGTAAGAATTTACGATGCACTTATGCCGGTACCGGCACTTTCTTTCGCAACACGTTACTACAACTGTAATGCTGGTATCATGGTTACAGCTTCCCACAACCCGGCTAAGTACAATGGTTACAAGGCTTACGGTCCGGATGGCTGCCAGATGACAGATGATGCAGCTGCTATCGTATACGAAGAGATTCAGAAGACAGACGTTCTCACAGGTGCACAGCACATTTCCTTCGCAGAAGGTGTTGAGAGAGGTCTCATCCGTTTCGTTGGCGATGACTGTAAGAAAGCTCTTTATGATGCGATCGAGTCTCGTCAGGTTCGTCCGGGTCTGGCTAAGACAGCAGGCTTAAAGCTTGTTTACAGCCCGTTAAACGGTGCTGGTCTTGTACCGGTAACTAAAGTTCTTGATGATATGGGTATCACAGATATCACAATCGTTCCGGAGCAGGAGTATCCGAACGGTTACTTCACAACTTGCAGCTATCCGAACCCGGAAATCTACGCTGCACTTGAGTTAGGTCTGAAACTGGCTGAAGAGACTGGCGCAGATCTGATGTTAGCAACTGACCCGGATGCTGACCGTGTTGGTATCGCTATGAAATGTCCGGATGGTACATATGAGCTTGTAAATGGTAACGAGATGGGCGTTCTGCTCCTTGACTACATCTGCGCAGGCCGTATCGAGAAGGGCACAATGCCGGCTAACCCGGTAGCTGTGAAGTCTATCGTTTCCACACCGCTTGCTGATGCAGTTGCTGCTCACTACGGTGTAGAGATGAGAAACGTCCTCACAGGATTCAAGTGGATCGGCGACCAGATCGCAGGTCTTGAGGCAGCTGGCGAAGTTGACCGCTTCATCTTCGGTTTTGAGGAGAGCTATGGTTACCTTGCTGGTCCGTACGTTCGTGATAAGGATGCCGTTATCGGTTCCATGTTAATCTGTGAGATGGCTGCTTACTACAGAAGCATCGGCAGCTCCATCAAACAGCGTCTTGAGGAGATCTACGCTCAGTATGGTCGTTACCTCAACATCGTTGACAGCTTCGAGTTCCCGGGTCTGACAGGTATGGATAAGATGGCTTCCATCATGCAGGGCCTTCGTGAGAACCCGCCGGCAGAGATCGCTGGTTACAAGGTTGTTAAGGCTGTTGACTACAAGAAGACAGAAGAGACAGGTCTTCCGTCTGCAAACGTTCTGATCTACTCTCTCGAGGGTGGTGCAACAGTTGTTGTTCGTCCGTCCGGTACAGAGCCGAAGATCAAGACTTACTTCACAACTCTCGGTAAAGATGTTGCTGAGGCTAAGGCTCAGAAGGATGCTCTTGCAGAGGCATTAAAACCGATCTTAGCTTAATAAAGATTTCATAAATGACTTTATGGACAGGGCTTGACTTTGTGTCGAGCCCTGTTTTATAATGGGCATACTTCTTGGAAATTCTTTTTATTCTAATTATCTAATTTAATCTAAGGCAGTTCGCCGAAAGAATTCCATGAGTATTAGACAACATAGACAGGCGTTTTTGCGGATTGTATACTGAGGGTAATTGATATCATGAGGTATGAATTTGTCAGAGAGGAGGAATTTTTATGTGTGAGCGAACGTTTGTCGGAGAGGATGAGGTAATAAAAATGAATGCAGAACTGGCAATGAGACGGGATTTTACAGTGGAAGATATCGAAAATCTTCCGGAGGGTGTGCGTGCGGAATTGATTGACGGGCAGATCTTTTATTTTGCTGCACCGAAACTGAATCATCAACGTTTACAGGCGGAGTTGTTTTATTTACTTTTGCATCATGTGCGCAGCAATGATGGGAACTGCGAAGTTTTTGTGGCTCCGTTATCGGTAAAGTTGGTTGATGATGGGAGAAATTATTTAGAACCAGATATTGTGGTGATTTGTGATTCGGACGTGCTTCAAGACGATGGCTGTCATGGAGCCCCTGACTTGGTTATTGAGATCGTATCAAAATCGACCAGTAAGCGCGATTATGGTATCAAGATGTTGAAGTATCGAACGGCAGGAGTGAGGGAGTACTGGATTGTGGACCCAATCAGAGAAACGGTTATGGTCTTCTGGTTTGAAGATGAGACGCAGAATGAATTGTGTTCGCTGTATGACGAGATTGAATTTCATTTGTTTCCGGGGCTGAAGGTGCAGCTAATTAAGTAAACAGTGTGATGGTTTTTCTTCCAAATCCCTCCCCAGCGTGGTATACTTGGAGTTAGGGAAAACTCTGCAGACCATGTTTGAAATAGGGGAGGACGAGGATAATGCATGAGATTACAAAGCTGATTCTGGCTGATATGAAGCCGGCTCTGGGCGTGACGGAGCCGGGAGCGATCGCATTTGCGGTTGCGACAGCAAGAGAACATATAAATGGAGAAGTGGAGCAGGTGGTGCTGCGTCTGAACAGCGGAATGTTCAAGAATGCATTCACTTGTGGTATTCCGGGTATCCCGGAGGTTGGCAACTATCATGCGGCTGCGCTGGGTGCAGTGGCTGCTGATCCGAAGAAGGGACTGGAATGTCTGGACGGGATCACGGCGGATGAAAAAGCGAAAGCCAGAAAGATGGTGGAAGAAGGCCGGATTCAGGTCGAGATGACGGAAGTGACCAGCCGGATTTTCATTGAGGTGATTGTGACCGGTGGGGAGCGTACTGCAACCGTGACGATTCGTGACAGTCATACAAACATTGTGAAGATTACAGAGAATGATACAGTGGTGTTTGAGAAGGAAGCGGTAAATGCAGAAGCGGAAGCGGTTTCCAATAACGAGGAGCCTGTTCTCATCCACAAATACACGTTAGATGAGATGCACACCTACGCGAAAACAGTTCCGATCAAGGAAATTGCGTTTGTGAAAGCGGCATATGAGATGAACTGGGATTTGATGGAAGAGGGGCTGGCGAGTCCGAAGACGACTTTTTCCAGATATTTACTGGCGATGAATGGTAACAAGCGTATATCAGCAGATGAGCAGAAGACGGCTTCTCTGTTCTGCAACGCAGCCATCGAGGCGCGTGTGCTGGGACTGTCTAAGCCGGCGATGAGCATTACCGGCTCCGGTGCCCACGGTATCATTGCAACGATGCCTCTGCTTGCTGCGTGCAAGGTAAATGGTTATCCGGAGGAGACGCTGTACCGTGCGACGGTACTGAGCTATCTGATCTGTACATATATTAAAGAGTATTCCGGAAAGCTGTCTGCGTTTTGTGGATGTGCGATCGCGGCAGGCACGGGAATGGCCTGCGGTCTGGTACTGCTTCGCGGGGGTACGACAGAGCAGATGCAGAAGGTGATCAACAACATGGCCTGCAGCATTACGGGAATGATCTGTGACGGCGGCAACCAGGGCTGTACGATGAAGGGCGTAGTGGCTGTAGACGCAGCATTCACATCAGTAAATATGGCGATGAAGGATGTTTATATTTTCAATGACCATGGCATCAATGGTGCGACACCGGAGGAGACCATGCGGAATATGGGTCTGATCGCATCTCCGGGCATGGTTGGAACAGAGAAAACGATCGTAGATATTTTGAATGCGAAGAAGTAGGAGGAATGCAGGATGTATGATCTTCTGATTAAAAATGGCACGTTGGTGGACGGTACAGGCGCACCGCGCTTTCAGGCGGATGTGGCAGTGAAGGATGGCGTGATCGTGAAGATTGCAGAGGGGATTGACGGAGAGGCTAAAAAGGTGATCGATGCGGCAGGGCTGATCGTGTCTCCGGGCTTTATTGATACGCATACCCACACAGATAAGGTGATTTTTAAGCCGGAGCTGACCGGATATAATCATCTGGAGGATGGAACGACAACGGAGCTTGCAGGCCAGTGTGGCTCTCAGGCAACTCCGTATTATGGAGAATTTGACCCGTCCATCGGTATTTCCGAGGAAGAATATGCGAAGATATGTGAGAACTATACGACATATTTTGCATATGCGGACAGTATTCCGCATGGTCCGAACATTGCATTTTTTGCAGGTCAGGGACCGATCCGCGGTAAGGTGATGGGATTTGGCGAAGGAACACCGAATGAGGAACAGCTGCAGCAGATGCGCGACCTGATGAAGGAAGCTATGGAGTGCGGCGCTCTCGGATTTTCTACCGGTCTTGTATACACACCGTCTGTATTTGCAGGTACAGAGGAGCTGATCGAGATTGCAAAGGTGGCTCATGAGTTTGGCGGCGTGTATACCACACACATTCGCGGAGAAGGAAACCAGCTGAAGGATTCCATCGAGGAAGCGCTGGTGATCGGACGTGCCAGCGGGATTCCGGTCAACATCTCCCACATCAAAGTCATCGGTCATCACAATGAGGGAAATAGTGTTGATATTATCAAATATATTGAGGAAAATCAGGCAGCAGGCATGACGATCACAGCGGACCAGTATCCGTTTACCGGAGGTTCCGCACCGCTGATCTCTCAGATTCCGCCGAAGTTCCTGACAGACGGTAAAAAGGAAGGTCTTCGCAAGCTGGTGGAAAGTGCAGAGCTTCGGAAGCAGGCGGAATGGTCTATTTTCAACGAGGCAGACGAGTTTGAGAGCAATATTTATTCTGCGGGCTACGAAGGCAGTCTGATCGCAGGCGCTTATAAGACACAGGACCAGGTCGGCAAGACTCTGGCACAGATCGCCAAGGAGCAGGGCAAGACACCGTTTGATACGACGATTGATCTGTTGGCAGCAAATGAGGGTATTGTACAGGGTATTTATTTTGCACAGAACGAAAGTGATCTTTTAAATTTCCTCCGTCAGCCGTGGGTAATGGCAGGAAGTGACTGGAGCGATTATTCGGAAGTGGTGGATCGTGAGAAGAAATCCGGCGGTCATCCGAGAGCGATGTCTACGATGACACACCGTCTGGAGCTGATCCGAGAGCACGGTCTCTGGAGTCTGGAGGATGCGATCTACCGTATGACAGGTATGCCTTCTGAGGTGTACGGTCTTCCGATGATCGGTAAATTAAAGGAAGGTCTGCATGCGGACATTACGATTTTTGATTATGACAATCTGAAAGCGATGTGCAACTATGACTATCCGTTCCGCAGAAATCAGGGTATCGAATACGTGATCGTGAACGGCGGAATTGCAGTAGAACACGGCGAGTTTACCGGACTGAAGAATGGTAAAGTACTTCGCATGAAACGATAAAAGGAGACGATGAAAGATGAAGTTAATGGAAATCCCTTACAAACGCCCGGACGTGGATGCATTAATTGAAAAGTGTGCAAAACTTACAGCAGACTTTGCAAATGCAGAGAGTGCAGCAGAGCAGATTCGTATTTTTAAAGAATTTGAGGAAGAAAAGGGACATTTTGGCACCTATTTATGCCTGTCCAACATCAGAAACTCTGTGGACACCGAGGACCCGTTCTATATTGAGGAGCAGGCATTTTACGACAAGGTAAGTCCGAGAGCAACACAGTGTTTTAATGAATTTACGAAGGGTATCATCGAAAGCAAATTTATCGATGAGCTGAGAAAAGAGTTTGGTGACTATTTCTTCGACTGTATGGAGATGAACCAGAAGTCTTTCGCACCGGAGATCATGGATCTGATGGCAGAGGAAAATGAACTGACTTCTCGCTACGAGCAGCTATATGCGTCTGCGAGAATTGAGTTTGAGGGCAAGATCTGCAACGTTTCCCAGCTTTCTGCATATCGTCAGAGCCCGGACAGAGCGATCCGTAAGGCAGCGATCGAAGCTGAGGGTAAGTTCTTTGATTCTTTACAGGATGAGATTGAGGAGATCTATGACCGTTTGGTGAAGAACAGAACGGAGCAGGCGAAGATTCTCGGTTTTGAGAATTTTGTGGAGCTGGCATACCTGAGAAGACATCGTTCTTATAAGAAAGAGGATGTAGCGAAGTTCCGTCAGCAGGTGCTTGAGGTAATGGTTCCAAAGAATGTGGAATACAAGAAATTACAGGCAGAGAGAATCGGTATCGAAGATTTCAAATTCTATGATGATGATTTCTTCTTCGCGGATGGCAACCCGATGCCAAAGTACAGCACAAAGGAAATCCTTGAGCGTGCGCAGGTCATGTTTGGCGAGATGAGCCCGGAGACAAAGGAATTGATCGATCTCATGATGGATAAGAATCTGTTTGATATTGAGGCGAGAAACGGCAAGAGAAATGCGGGCTACTGTGTAACCATTGAAGATTTCGGATACCCATTTATTTTCTCCAATTCCAATGGTACTTCCGGAGACGTGAAGACACTGACTCACGAGTGCGGTCATGCGCTGGCAGCGTATACAACTCAGAAAATGATCGAATATCCGGCGCTCCGTCATGCTCCGATGGAAGCATGTGAGACTCATTCCATGAGCATGGAGTTTTTAACAAGCCCGTGGCATCACCTGTTCTTTGAGGAAGATGCGGCGAAATACAGTGAGCATCTGGCGAAGAGTGCATCCCTGTTTATTCCGTACAGCGTGATCGTAGACTATTGGCAGGAGCTTGTATACACAAATCCGGAGTGGACGAAAGAGGAGCGTAATCAGGCTTGGCTGGAACTCGAAAAACAGTTCCGTCCGTATATCGATTTTGAAGAGCTGCCGTTCTACAGCAGAGGCGGCGGATGGCAGAGACAGATTCACGTCACATGTATGCCGTTCTATTATATTGATTACTCCATCGCACAGACACTGGCGATCCAGTTCTTCTCCTTATTCTTACAGGATAAGGAATCTGCGTGGGAGAAATACATGAAGTTCGTGAAGATCGGCGGCAAGATGAACATTGATGAGACCATCGCAGCCTGCGGTCTGACCAGTCCGTTTGAGCCGGGCAGTCTTGCGAAGATCTGTCAGCCGGTATATGATTGGATCGATCAACTGGGAAAATAAAACAATATTTGACAATCGCTCATTGTCCATCTATAATGGTGGATAGAGTTTGAGATAAGGAGCAAAGAGCAATGCAATTTACTTACCCGGCTATTTTTACAAAGCATGAACATGATGAAGGATACCATGCAGAGTTCCCGGATCTCGAGATGTGCGAAGTGGACGGCATCGATCTGTTCAGTACAGTAGAGGAAGCGAGAACGGCTGCATTTAACTGGATTACAACAGAGATTGAGGAGTTTGACGGAAACCTTCCGTTTGCAACTCACAAGGACGATATCCAGGTAAAGGAAAATCAGGTTGTAAAGCTGATTTCCGTTATGGTTAAGATGGTTCCGGATTACGACTAATGGATGAATAATATAAGAGACTTCCTAATACAATGGTAGCAACCGAGTATTAGGGAGTCTTTTATTTTTATGCTTAAAAAGTGGAAAAAGCGGATCATTCCCGCAGTTTGTGTGATGATGGTTTTGGTGCTTGGCTGCATTGGGTTTACGGGATGCAGCAAGGAAGAGAGTACGGAAGAGAAGGTGGAAGATCTGGCGTTTACGGTTGTGGGGGAACGTGACGTACCGCAGGCGCTGGCGGAGCTGCTGGGAAAGAAAAGAGGGACGGAGTTTAAGCTTACATACGCGGATGGCCAGGATATGTACATTGTGATCGGTGCGGGTCCGCAAAACGGAGGCGGATTCAGCATTGCGGTAAAGGAATTGTATCGAACGGAGAATTCTGTTGTGATCCGGACGGAACTGATCGGTCCGGAAAAGGGGGAGGCGACGGGAACGGAACCTTCGTATCCGGTGCTGATTGTCAAGACTGTTTTCTGTGAAGAACCGGTAGTATTCCGGTAAATGGTTCAGAAAAATAAATTTGCTATTTACTTTATTGAAGTACTCTGCTACAATGATAAAAAATGTGGTGATAAACCAAAGAAAGGAGATCCGTTATGATGAAATCCAGTTTTAAGAGCCTTTGTCTTTGTACATGTCTGTGTTGCTGTTGTTGTTGCGACAAGAATGGATTCCCAAAAAGGACGAAGAAGCTGTAACTGGTAACGGATTGGTGTGAGTATAAGTATCCGGAGACCGGATACGGAGGATAGATTGATTTTTGCAGAGAACTGCAAATGTTTGAAAGTCTGATTTTATGGGGAACCATTTTATGGAGTGCCATATAATAGACTGAGGACAATTTGCAGTTCTTTTGTTGTTTACAAAACGATGTACAGGAGGAAATAGCGATGTTATTAAAAGATATTTGGTTTGATGTAAAAGCAGTTCAGGAACGAGACCCGGCAGCAAGAAGCGCATTGGAAGTATTACTTTTATATCAGGGCGTTCATGCACTGATCTGGCACAGGATCGCACACTGGTTCTGGACGCACAACTGGAGATTTGTCGGCCGTCTGATCTCACAGGTGGCGCGATTTTTCACACTGATCGAGATTCACCCGGGAGCAAAGCTCGGTCATGGGATTCTGATCGATCATGGTTCCGGCGTGGTAATCGGAGAGACAGCTGTTGTTGGAGATAACTGCACGATCTATCAGGGTGTGACTCTGGGCGGTGTCGGTACAAAAAAGGGAAAACGTCATCCAACGATCGGAAATAATGTGATGATCGGTGCGGGTGCGAAAATTCTTGGTGCTTTTGAGGTCGGAGATAATTGCCAAATTGCTGCAAATGCGGTATTATTGAAGCCGCTGGAAGAAAACAGCACAGCAGTTGGCATTCCTGCCCGTCCGGTCAAGAAGGACGGTGTTCCGGTTCCTCAGGAAGACAAAGTGATCAGCATGGAGCATTACTGCCGCATGCGCGAAACGATCGCAGAACTGGAGGAGAGGATCCTGGAGTTGGAAAAACGGCTGGAGAAGGACAATGACAGACTTGCTTCTGATTAGAAAGAGTACAAGATAGGGGTAAAAACGATGACAGAAACGGAGCTTAGAACCCGTGAAATAGAAAGAAGTATCATTAAACGTTTCCGTAAGGAGATCTGGAGACCGTTCGTACGTGCGCTCAATGATTATGATATGATCAAAGAGGGAGACAACATTGCAGTCTGCATTTCCGGCGGAAAGGATTCCATGCTGCTTGCCAAGTGCATGCAGGAAATCCTGCGCCACGGAAAGATGGAGTTTGGCTTGAAGTTCCTGGTGATGGATCCTGGCTACAAGGAGGAAAACCGCCGACTGATCGAGGAAAATGCAAAGATCATGGGAATTCCGGTCCACATTTTTGAGTCGGATATTTTTGATGTGGTAAAGGATGTGAAAGATTCACCCTGTTATCTTTGCGCCAGAATGCGCAGGGGCAATCTGTATGCCAATGCGAGGGAGCTTGGCTGCAATAAGATTGCATTGGGCCACCATTATGACGATGTGATCGAGACGATTTTGATGAGCATGCTTTACGGTGCGCAGATCAATACGATGATGCCAAAGCTGCACAGTACGAATTTTGAGGGAATGGAGCTGATCCGCCCTCTGTATCTGGTAAAGGAAGCGGACATTTTGGCATGGCAGGAGTACAATAACCTGCGGTTCCTGCAGTGTGCATGCAAGTTCACGGAGGAGAGTGACCGAAATAAAAATGAGGAAACGTCGAAGCGTAAGGAGATGAAGAAGCTGATCGCCGGTTTCCGTCAGACGAATCCGTACATTGAGACGAACATTTTCAAGAGTGTGGGAAATGTGAATCTGGATGCGTGTATCGGATATGTGCTGAACGGGGAGAGGCATAATTTCCTTGATACTTACGAACAGTCATAAATCGAAATGCGCCATCATACACTTTCATGAAGCGTTTTGCTTTGGAAAGGTTTGGTGGCGTTTTATGATGGAATTGATTCAGAGGCGCATTCATATGAACCGGCAGAAGGGCAGCGTAACTTCTCAGATAACGCTGGACGATGATTTTAATGTGCCGGATTCGATGGATGATGTGGAACAGATGATCTTGCAGAGCGGCGAGATTGTGATCGAGTCAGCGAGGAGCCAGGCGGAGAAGGTGGCGATCAAGGGAAAACTGGCATTTCGGGTGCTTTACCGGACTCCCGGCGGACAGGTAATGACGTTGGCGGGCAATCTTCCGTTTGATGAAACTGTGAATGTACCGGGCTTGGACGAACATGATCTGATCCAGGTGACATGGGAGCTGGATGACTTGAACGTGGGTGTGATCAATTCACGAAAGCTGAATGTGAAGGCTCTGGTAACATTACATATTCAGGTGGAACAGATTGAGGACGTGGAGGCAGCGTATGATCTGCGGTCGGATGGGACAGCGGAAGTTCTGAAGCGGAAGGTCGAGGCGGCTGTTTTGGCAGTGAGGAGAAAGGACACGTTTCGGATCAAGGAAATGCTGACAGTGTCCGGAAACCGTCCGGATATTGAAAAAATGCTTTGGCAGGATATGAAGCTGCGGAGCATCAGTACGAAGCCGTTGGATGGACGAATCCGGCTGGAAGGAGAGCTGATGGTGTTTTTGATCTACACAGGTGCGGATGAGCAGATGCCGATTCAGTGCCTGGAGGAAACCATTCCCATCTCCGGTTCGGTCGAACTGCCTGAGGCGGATGAGGACATGATTCCGTTTATTACTGTGAAACTGGCGCACAAGGAGCTGGAGGTAAATCCGGATTCGGACGGTGAAATGAGGGAAATTGCAGTGGACGCAGTGCTGGAGCTGGATATCCGGCTGTACAAGGAAGAGGATATCGAGCTTCTAAGCGATCTGTATGCTCTGGACCGCGAGGTGATCCCAGAGACCGGAGTGATCTGTTTTGAGCAGGTGATCGAGAAAAATCAGTTAAAACATAAGGTGCAGGAGAAGATTTCTGTTCCGGGCGGGCAGCGCATTTTGCAGATCTGTCACAGTGACGGAATGGTGAAGGTGGATGAGGTGCAGTCCATGGAAAATGGGCTTCGGATAGACGGAGTACTGGAAGCACGGGTGTTGTCTATGACTGCGGACGATACAGAGCCGGTTGCTGCATTCACGGAGCTGATCCCCTTTCAGATCGAGGCAGAGATCCCGGGAGTCCGCGAGGACAGCACGTATCAGATGGCTCCTGCATTGGAGCAGATTTCTGCGGTTATGATGGGAGGAGACACCATTGAGATCAAAGCGGTGGTAAGCATGGATATCCTGGTCATGGGGCAGTCGTGTGAGACGGTGATTCGGAATGTGCGGGAAATGCCTATTGACATGGAGCAGTTAAAACGGATGCCCGGAATTGTGGGATATATCGTGCAGCCGGGAGATTCTCTGTGGAAAATCGCACGGGAATATCATACCAGTGTGGAGGAAATCATGGCGGCAAATCATTTGAGCAGCAGCGAGATCCGGCCGGGAGAGAAGCTGATCTTGATCAAAGCGGTCAGAAATCATGTATAAAGAGAATTTCTTACGGAAACTTTCGAAATTTTTATGAAAAATGTGACAGAATGACTGGTTGCATTTCGGATAAAATACCATATAATAGAGTATAAGCCGGAAAGGAACTTACGTGGTCGGCGGTACGGATGTGACCGCCGGCTGCAGGTATCAGCGACAACGCATCCGGCCGGTGCTTTATATAGATCTGAAACAGCGGAAGCTGGGACGGGGCGGTAGTGGCATACTTGAGGTGTCATTGCCGTTTACATAGAGAAGGACGGTCAGACGATGAATTATACGTATCTGCTGGAATGTGCAGATCATACTTTATATTGTGGATGGACCAACGATCTGGAAAAACGCCTGAAGGCGCATAATTCCGGTCAGGGCGCGAAGTATACGAAGGCCAGGAGACCGGTAACGCTGGTTTATTTTGAAGAATTTGAGACAAAAGAGGAGGCCATGCGCCGGGAGGCGGCGATCAAGAGGCTGACGAGATACGAGAAATTGCAATTAATTGGAGGACAAGACAGTGAAGCATAAGATAAAAAGACTGCTCTGCGGAGTGCTGGTGATGTGCCAGGTATTTACGATGACCGCATTTGCAAAGCCGGAGTGGCCGAATGATACGGGGATCATGGCGGAGGCCGGTTCCGTGATGGATGTGGATTCCGGAACGATGATCTTCGGACAGAACAGTCATGTGGAGTATCCGCCGGCAAGTATTACGAAGCTTCTGACTGCACTGGTTGTGCTGGAGCATGTGGACGACCTGTCTGCGACGGTGGAATTTACCGAATCTGCCATGATGAACGTGGAAGCAGACAGCGGCAATAAGATGAGCCTCGTGATCGGAGATACAATGACGGTGGAGGACGCGCTGCATGCACTGCTGCTGCAGTCTGTCAACCAGTCTGCCAATGCGCTGGCAGAGCACGTGGCAGGCAGTATGGATGCGTTTGTGGAGATGATGAATGCGAAGCTGGTGGAGCTGGGATGCCAGGAGAGTCATTTTGAAAATCCGTCCGGACTGAACGGAGACACCCAGAATGTTTCTGCCTATGATATGGCGCTGATCGCTTGTGCGGCGTTCAACAATGAAAAATTGCTGGAGATCAGTTCTACGGAGAGTTACCGGACAGGTGCGATTGAGAATCATCCGGATGGTTACCTGCTGAAGCAGGAGCATCGTCTGGTAATTACAGATGATCCGGAGAGTCCGTATTATTTCCCGGAGGCAGTGGCAGGAAAGACCGGATATCTTTTAAAAGCAGGCAATACACTGGTTACATACGCAGAGAAGGACGGACGACGTCTGGTTTCTGTTATTTTGAAGGGAAGCCCGAGACAGTATTTTGTGGATGGCAAGGAACTGCTCCGCTTCGGTTTTGACAGCTTTTATAATGTGGAAATTGCTGAGAATGAGACAAGCTATGTGACTGGCGAAGCTCAGGTGGAGATTGGCGGAAACAGCTATGATCCGTCGGAACTGAAGATTGAGGAAGACCGTGTGATCACGCTTCCGGAGGGTGCGGTATTTGCAGATGCAGAACTGACTCTGGAAGAGCTTCCGGAGGATCATCCGGAGGGAGCTGTAGGTCTGCTCCGATATATTTACAATGAAAGAAAGATTGGTGAAGCGTATCTGCTTTTGAAGGATGGTGCAGTGGCTGTAGATGCTGTGGCAGGAGCTGACGGAACAGAAGAAACAGATCCGGCCGACGTGGAAACGAAGGAGTCTGAGGCGGCTACGGTAGAAACCAAGGAAAAATCCGGAGACGGAGAAGACGGCGGATTTTCGATCCTTCCGTTAGTGGTAATTCTGCTTCTTGGCGCAGCAGGCGGCGGAAGCTATTACTGGATCACCAACGAGCGCAAGAAAGAGGCAGAGGCGGCAGCGAGACGCCGCGAGAAACGCAGACAGCGTTTACAGGCGGAGGGCGCAGAGGCCGAAGCAGAGTTTAACAGACTTCTGGAAGCAAAGAGAAATCGTAAGAAATAAGGGAATTTCCCATGAAAAAAGGGTTCCGGGAACGGAACCCTTAATATGCAGATACGATCAGACAGCGACGTATCGGAACATAACAATGTAGTGACAGAAGCTTCCGCCCATGACGAACAGGTGAAAGATTTCGTGAGAACCGAAATGTTTGAACCTGGCGTTAAACAGTGGAAGCTTCAGTGCGTATATGATACCGCCGATGGTGTAAATAATGCCTCCTGCCAGGAGCCAGTAAAAGGCACCCGGAGTCAGAGATGCGATGATGGTCTTGATCGCGGTAAGGCAGACCCAGCCCATGGCGATGTAGATCATGGATGAAAACCATTTTGGACAATTGATCCATAAGGCGTTGATGATGATACCGACGATCGCGATAAACCAGACCAGTGCGAGAAGCCGGTAACCGACGGAATTGCCCAGTACGATCAGACAGACCGGAGTGTAGGTTCCGGCGATCAGAACGAAGATCATCATATGGTCGATTTTTTTAAGCATTTTATTGACATGCTCAGAGATATCGAGGGTATGATAAATGGTGCTGGCGGCGTAGAGCAGGATCATGCTGATGATGAAGACTGCCATGGCGCTCGCCGTAAAACGGCCGGACAGATGAATCGCTTTGGTGATCAGCGGAAATGCTGCGATCACAGCCAGGATCATAGCGATAAAATGAGTCAGGGCGCTGCCTGGATCTTTGACAGTAAATTTCATATGCGTACCTCCGTGTTTGTAATTATGGAAATGAGTTGTAATATTCAGAAACAAACCTTAAAAACTATACAATGTAGTTTTCAAAACTATGTGTTGTAATATAATATATCATTTATGGGAGAAATATGCAAGATGTATTTTCTTTTATATGTCACAAGATAAGGGGATGAAAGTATGCTGAAGGTGTTGTATGAGGATCAGGAAATCATTGTGGTTGTAAAGCCGGCCGGAGTGGAATCCCAGGCGGCGAAGAAGTTTGCGCCGGATATGATCAGTGAGATCAGGAAACATATGGTTATCAACAAGTTATGCACACCGGGAAAGGAGCCGTATGTGGCAGTTATCCACAGACTGGACAAGCCGGTTTCCGGTGTTATGGTGTATGCAAAGACGAAAAAGGCTGCAGCTGCGTTGAGTGAGCAGGTTCAGAATCGAAAAATGGACAAATATTACGAGGCAGTTGTCTGTGGAAAACCTGTGAATAATGTGGATAACTTTGTGGATTACCTAAAGAAATCTGTGGATGGAAATTATTCACAGATTGTGGATAAAGGGGAAAACGAGGCGAAACGTGCGGAATTAAGCTGCGAACTGCTGAAAACTGTAGAAACAGAGAACGGAATCCTGAGTCATGTGCGGATTCATCTGCTGACGGGAAGGCATCATCAGATCCGTGTGCAGTTTTCCGGTCATGATCTTCCGCTTTACGGCGACGGTCGTTACAATCCGATGTTTGCCGGAAAGCGTGAACCGCTTGCGCTTTGTGCGGTAACTTTGGCATTTGATCACCCAACAACAGGAAAACGCATGGAGTTTTCCATGAAACCGTCCGGAGGAGCATTCCGCCTTTTCGCATAAAACCATTTGTCAGAAGGGAATAAGAATTCAGAATTGGCTCATACTAAGGGTTGTACAAAGGAAGTACAAATCAAGAAGCGGGTGAGTCCATGGAAAATCCGGGTAGGAAACTGAAGAAAATTTTATTTATACTGGGAATTACGGGGGCAGTTTATCTTGGAATCCGATATCTGCTGCCTCTCGTGGTTCCCTTTTTGTGTGCCTATGGAACGGCTCTGTGGCTGAGACCGTCGGTTCGTTGTCTGGAGCGGAAGTTTTTGAAACGAAGCGAGAGTAAGGGTCATTCTCTGGCGGTGTGGATCGGAGCTGTGGAGCTGTGCGGGTTATTCGCCGCACTCGGAGCGTTTGTATATTGGGGCGGGAGTCGTTTGATCGCCCAATTGGAGCGGTTTACGACCATGCTGCCCGGCTGGCTTGTCTGGCTGGATGAGAAACTGACCGGTCTTTGCAGAATGATGGAGCAGACGCTGGGACTGAAGGAGGAATACCTGGTCAGCGGGATTCGTGAAATGATTCGTGAGATCAGCAGCGTGGTTCGTCAGGCAACGATGCCTGCGCTTATGAACAATTCCGTAGCGATTGTCCGCTGGCTGGCGGAGGTGGTTTTGTTTCTGGTCATCTTTGTCATTGCAACCTTGATGTTTTTGCAGGAGATGGAGGAAATCCGGGAGCGGAAAAGCCGGTCGATCTTTCATCGGGAGTTTGCCATTGTCGGGCGGCGGGTTACGGGGGCTGTCGGCGCGTGGCTGAAGACAGAGAGTGTGATCGTTGGCATCAACAGCGTGTTATTTACGCTTGGACTGCTGATGACCGGGAATGAATATTCCTTTCTTTTGGGAGTCGGCATCGGACTGCTGGATGCGCTTCCGTTTGTCGGAGCCGGTGTGATACTGGTACCGTGGGGAGTTGTTCTTTGTATACAGAAGAAGTGGTTCGCAGGAGCTGTTTTACTGGGAATGTTCGGACTCGCATATGTGGTAAGGCAGATACTGGAAGCCAGGATCATGGGAGAGAAGGTTGGACTGTCTCCGATCGAGACGCTGGTGTCCATGTATGTGGGGATTCAGCTGTTCGGGTTGACCGGCTTTTTGCTGGGACCGCTGGGCTTGCTGGTGATCGAGGATCTGACGGAGCTTTACTGGGTAGAGAAATGAGAATGGGCATTGACTTTGCTGAAACGGAGTATTAAGATAGGAAAGATGGGAAAGGAATACCGTGCGTGTCCCGCGTACAAAAGAGAGGTAAGAGTATGAATTTAGAAGCGAATTCCAACCGAATTCCGAAGCTGATCTTGCTGGCCGGCGTATTTAGCTGTTCTCTGTCGTCGGCTTTTGTAAAATCTATGACAACACCGAGCTGTGTAACAGCGACCTACCGCCTGTTTATGGCAGTTCTCTTGTTGACACCGTATGTTCTTCTGAAAAAAGAGATGCGTGAAGAAGTGTTCTCCATGAGTAAGAAAGACCTGATCTGGAGTGCTTTGGCCGGTGTATTCTTTGCATTTCACCTGTTTACATGGTTCGAGTCTCTGCGTTATACAACGGTAGCAAGTTCTACGGTACTTTGCAATACGGAGGTAATCTTTGCGGCGATTGGTTACATTCTGTTCTTTGGAAAACGCCTGAAAAAAGGTGAGTTCCTCGCGATCGGTGTGGCATTGATCGGTTCTGTGATCATTGCTATGGCAGACCAGAGCGGCGGACATGGCGGATTGTTCGGAGATTTTCTTGCGGTGCTGGCAGCAATCCTGATGGCGGTCTACACTCTGATCGGTACAAGACAGCGTGCACGTATCAGTACGACTGCTTATACATATGTTCTTTATATTGCGAGTTTCTTTACTCTGGTGGGTATTACCGTGGTCACAGGAACTCCGATGTTTGGATATGAGCCGATCAACTGGTTCTTTGCCCTGTGTCTTGCGATTTTCTGTAACCTGATGGGACATACTGTGTATAGCTGGGCATTGAAATACCTGAAGCCGACCTATGTAAGTACGGTAAAGCTGGCCGGTCCGGTCTTTGCGGCATCCAATGCGGTATGGCTGTTTGGCGAGATTCCGGGTGTGACTCAGATTCTGGGCGCGCTTGTAGTAATCTTTGGCGTGGCGCTGTATGCGAGACAGAAGCAGGATTAACAAGTTGTTAAAAAATCATCAAAATAAAGGATTAAATTAAATACAATCGAAAAAGTTTTTGCATTTGAGAATGTAATATGTTACCATGATTTCGGCAGTGTATATTTTGTTAATACAACTGCCGGAATCTTTTTTAATTTAATAGGAGGAATCCAAATGAAAAAAATGACCGATGCTGAAAAGCATCAGCAGATCCTGAAGGAAATGAAGGCGACGCTGATTCTTTTTGCAATTGTGGCAGCATGGCATATTGGTACTGCTTTTGCGCTCAATGGCATTGATTTTCTTGTATTTGGAATGCCGCTTTGGTTCTTCGTGAGTACGATCGGAGCGTTCGTGATATCCGTGGTCGGAGTCATAGTTCTGCTGAAAAACGTATTCGTGGATTTTGATCTGGGCGAAGAAGCATCAGATGATGTTGAGAAAGGCGGTACTCAGTGATGACACAGAATCAGATTCTTATGTTGATGATCCTTGTGGTTTATTTGGTCGCAAATGCCGGAATTGGCATGTATGTGAGCAAACGCGAGGATAAAAAAAGTTCCATGAACTTCGAGAAGAAGTATTTTATCGGTTCTCGTGGAATGAGTGGATTTGTGCTTGCGATGACGACGGTTGCGACTTACACAAGCGTCAGTTCTTTCGTCAGCGGTCCGGGTGCTGCAGGTCTTACCTACGG
>SVDR01000063.1 GCA_015057755.1 Lachnoclostridium sp. | reverse complement strand
CTTATTTATCGAACTACTTTTCTTTTTTATAATAACATATTCCATTAGATAAAAATAGCCTCTGCATAATGTTTCATCGATTATACAGAGGCTGAGTTTAATAATTACTTTGTCTACAATCTGAAGGGTATCGCTTCGATACCCTTTTGTAATGCTTAGCGTTTTTCTTCAAACAGGCTCTTATCGATCTTTCCGGATACGATCGTCTGGTCCAGCCAGAGATTGAGAGAATCAATGACCAGTGCCATTTTCTCCAATTCCTCTTTGATCTTGAGGAAGTCCGGAAGTTCGTCTTCGGAGAGTTCTCCGTCGACGGTAATCTCGATCAGGCGCTCTTTTTCGCGTGTCAGTTTGTTGAGTGTGGCGAGCATTTCAAGTGTGATCTGGGACAGTTCCTTCGCCTGAATTGCCGGGACGTATTCGATACCGATTGGACATTCATGGGAACAGAAATAATTGCAAAGGGCGGGATTCTTATAACAATCCGCCATGGCAAGGACTTCTTCCGGATGCGGAAGAGTTTTTTCATTTTCTATTTTTTCAATACGGTCGGAGGAAATGAAGCCAAGCTTTTCGGCAGCGGCTTCACGGGAGTAGTTCATCTCCTCGCGGCTGATCTGGTAGATATTTTTATTTTCCTTGGTTGATTTTCTTCCCATATGGCATTCTCCTTAACGTTCGAAAAGAACAAGTGATATATTGATTATACTTGAAAAATGACAAAATAGCGAGGTCTATTTCGGAAAGGCAGCGGTTTATTCGAAAAATAAGTTTCGTTATAATAAAAGCAGTAAAGCGCGAATAAATCAGAAAGGAGAACGAGGATGCCAGTGGAACAGCGGATCAGACTATGTATGTTACTTGAAAAAATGTATGCGCAAAAAGAGTTCAGCGAAAAGCTTGGACTTGAAGATAAAACAGTATTCCATGGAGAGAAGATTCAAGAAAGAGGTAATGTGTATGTATCAGATCAGAAACTTTTTTAACAATGATGATGTGAAAGTGATCGATTCTTTAGGCGCTTTTTCTGTGATTGAGTATCAGAAAGATTTGAGCGTAATGCCTGAGACTGCGATGCAGGCATATTTTTCCAGCCAGATGAATGTGCGGAAACGTCAGGTGGTTTGTGATGTCGCTGCTTCCAATGTGACTGTGCAGGCAGGTGCGATGCAGTGGATGGTTGGCGATGTGAGAGCGACCACCGGTCTGAAAGGCGTTGGCGATCTGTTCGGAAAGGCGATGCGCGGTTCTGTGACAGGCGAATCAGCGATCAAACCGGAATATACCGGAAGCGGCACTCTGGTTCTGGAGCCGACTTATAAACACATTTTACTTGTGGATTTAAAAGACTGGAATGGTTCCATTGTGCTGGATGACGGTCTGTTTCTGGCGTGCGAATCCACACTGAAACATAAAGCGGTGATGAGATCCAACGTTTCTTCCGCAGTGCTTGGCAATGAGGGATTATTCAACCTTGGAATTCAGGGACAGGGTGTTGTCTGCTTAGAATCTCCGTGTCCGCGAGAGGAGCTTGTGGAAATCTGGCTGGAGAATGATGTACTGAAAGTGGATGGAAACTTTGCGATCGCGTGGAGCGGAAGTTTAGACTTTACGGTAGAGCGCTCCGGAAAAACACTTCTCGGCTCCGCAGCATCCGGAGAGGGACTTGTAAATGTGTACCGAGGTACCGGTAAAGTGCTTCTGGCACCGGTTCGTTAGTATTTGAGCTAATACTAAAGTACATAGATCAAAATCATATAGAATAAAAACGCGGAATGAATTGTTTTTTGACATTCATTTCGCGTTTTTATTATGGGTTGAATGGTTCTTATAACTTTTTCTCAGAACCGTATTTTGTCGTTTTTTAGAGGATCAGATGGTAATTTAATTAAAATATAAAGATTTATAACGTATAATAAAACACGGGATTCTAAAGGCCGACCTATTATGGCCTGATAATGATTAAAAAGGGAGAGAGTTATGAATAACCAAACTAGTGGTGTAAGCAACATATACAAGCTTAACGGACGAGTCCCGATTTTAAAAGCAATTCCATTTGGATTACAACATATTCTGGCGATGTTTGTATCTAATCTGGCACCAATCACCATTGTTGCAGCAGCAGCCGGTTTGTCGCAGGATGAAATTGCAGTTTTACTGCAAAATGCAATGGTTGTTTCTGGATTAGATAGAGAAATTACAGATAAAGAGATTTCCGGTTCCCTTGCCTGTGATGGTTATGCATCTGCGATTTCTTCTCTAATTCTTAGTTTTGTTCTGCCGCAGAATATGGAAGTCGATAAAATCAGTGAATAATCGGAGGAGGCAATCGTTATGAATTTCTTAGAGGAAAAGATCTTAAAAGACGGAATCGTAAAAGAAGGTAATGTATTAAAAGTTGACAGCTTCCTCAATCACCAGATGGACATTGAGCTGTTCAATGAAATGGGAAAAGAATGGAAGAAACGTTTTGAGGGAAAGAAGATCAACAAGATTCTTACCATTGAAGCCTCCGGAATTGGAATCGCATGTATTGCTGCCCAGCACTTTGGTGTTCCGGTGATATTTGCCAAGAAATCCAAGAGTATTAATCTTGAAGGAGATATGTACACTGCAGAGGTGGAGTCATTTACACACAAAAACAAAAATCAGGTAATTGTGGCTAAAAAATTCCTCAATGAAAATGATCATGTACTATTGATCGATGATTTCCTTGCCAATGGATGTGCTCTTTAGGGATTAATTCAGATTGTATAGTTAGCAGGTGCAACTGTAGAAGGTATTGGAATTGCGATTGAAAAAGGTTTTCAGTCTGGTGGAAGAACGATTAGAAATCTGGGATATCAGTTGGAGTCTTTAGCCATTGTGGATCAGATGAACTGTGAAACCGGAGAAATCGTATTTAGAAAACAGTAGTAAATTTGTACGGATGTGAGAATAGACAATGAAAAATTAGATCATACTAATTTTCATCAATATATCACAAACCGTTTTGAAAATAATCCAGAATTATATGTTGATGACCGCTTGAAGGATTTTGATGAAGATGTGAACCACTATTACATCGCTGAAAAACCGAAGGTTTTTAAAAGATCCGGAGATACGAAGATATATAACAGTCAAGAAATTGATATCATATCCAGCGGAATTTACAGATCCCTGCATTATATTATAAAATACAAAGGTTATTATGTAGAGATTCAGTGTCGAACTTTGTTTGAAGAGGGCTGGAGTGAAATTGATCATGATATTGTATATCCTTACAATCAAGATGACGCTATGTTAAAAGATTTTTCAAAGCTTTTGAATCGTTTGTCAGGAATGGCAGATGAAATGAGTTCCTATTTCCGCAGAATGAAAGAAGAACGAGATAAGCAAGGTTGAAATAGACCTTGCTTTTTTATATCTATAAGATGTAGTTCACACGACACACTCTGCGCTGAAACGATTTCGGCTTTTAAATTGACCGAAAAAATGTTATACTAGACATATCATATGATAATAGGAGAACTATGCCCATGAAGAAAATGATTTCCTGGAATGTCAATGGCATTCGAGCATGTTTAGATAAAGGATTTTTAGATTACGCGAAAGCGGTGGATGCAGATATTTTCTGCATTCAGGAGAGTAAAATGCAGGAGGGCCAGGCAGTGATCGACCTGCCGGGTTATCATCAGTACTGGAATTATGCAGAGAAAAAGGGATACTCCGGTGTGGCGATGTTTACAAAAGAAGAGCCAATTTCCGTTGCGTACGGTCTTGGTATTGAAGAACACGACCATGAAGGACGCGTGATCACAGCTGAGTTTGCGAATTATTACGTGATCACTTGTTATACACCGAACTCTCAGGATGGATTGAAACGTCTGGATTACCGCATGACCTGGGAAGATGCATTCCGTGCATATCTGAAGAAGCTGGAAGAAAAGAAGCCGGTGATTTTCTGTGGTGACCTGAATGTGGCTCACAAGGAAATTGATTTAAAAAATCCTAAGACCAATCGCAAAAATGCCGGATTTACCGATGAAGAGCGCGGTAAATTTACTGAGCTGTTAGAGGCTGGTTTTGTTGATACTTACCGTTATTTCTACCCGGATAAAGAGGGAATTTACTCTTGGTGGAGCTATCGTTTCTCTGCGAGAGCAAAGAACGCAGGCTGGCGTATTGATTATTTCTGTGTATCTGAGGCGTTAAAGGACCGCCTGGTAAGTGCAGACATTCACACAGACATTTTCGGCAGCGACCATTGTCCGGTTGAACTGGTGATCGAGTAATTTAGAATACAACACGAAAGGTTAACACAGCATGAATTTAGTTACGGCAGAACATTTGACGAAATCGTATACAGAACGCCTGATCTTTGATGATACGGACTTTTCGATCAATGAGGGGGACAAGATCGGTCTCATTGGTGTGAATGGCACGGGTAAATCGACCTTATTAAAACTGGTAGCCGGTCTGGAAGAACCGGATTCCGGAACCATCGTCCGCGGACGCAACCTGGCGATCCGTTATCTCTCACAGAATCCGGTGTTTGAAAAGGGCGAGACCGTATTAGAGAGCATTATCCGTGAGAATGACGGGCATGACCACGTTTGGGATTTTGAAAGTCAGGCAAAGTCCATGCTCAATAAACTCGGAATTACAGACCACCATGAGGTGGTGGACCATCTGTCCGGCGGTCAGAAAAAGCGCGTGGCGCTGGCTTCTGTGCTTCTTTCCACAGCAGACCTGCTGATCCTGGATGAGCCGACCAACCATTTGGACAGCGAGATGGCAGAATGGCTGGAAGATTATCTGAAACGGTTCCGTGGAGCACTTTTGATGATCACCCATGACCGTTATTTCCTGGACAGTGTGACAAACTGCATCGTAGAGCTTGACAATGGTAAATTGTACCGCTATCAGGCAAACTATGAAGGCTTTCTGGAATTAAAAGCGGAGCGCATGGATATGGAGCGTGCGTCCGAGAGAAAGCGCCAGTCTATTTTGCGAGTGGAACTGGAGTGGGTAAAACGAGGCGCTAGAGCGAGAACAACCAAGCAGAAGGGACGTTTACAGAGATACGAGGATCTGAAAAATCAAAAAGGACCGACAGAAGAGCAGTCTGTGGAAATGGAATCTGTTTCCAGCAGACTGGGCCGTACTACGGTGGAACTTTCCGATATTTGCAAGGCTTACGGAGATAAGGTGCTGATCAAAGATTACACCTATTTCTTCCTAAAGAATGACCGAATTGGTTATATTGGTCCGAACGGAAGCGGAAAATCCACATTGATGAAGATCATTGCAGGCTGGGAAAAGCCGGACTCCGGAACCATCGAAATCGGTCAGACGGTAAAAATGGGCTATTTCTCTCAGGAAAATGAGGATATGGATACCAGCCTTAAAGTCATTGATTATATAAAAAATGTCGCGGAATATGTGAAGACGAAAGACGGAAGTATCAGTGCATCCCAGATGCTGGAGCGCTTCTTATTCCCGCCGTCCGTGCAGTACACTGTGATCGGGAAATTGTCCGGCGGTGAGAGACGGAGACTGTATCTGTTGAAAATCCTGATGGAAGCGCCGAATGTATTGATCCTGGACGAGCCAACCAACGATCTGGATATTAAGACTTTGATGATCCTGGAAGATTATCTCGACAGTTTTCAGGGTATCGTGATCACGGTTTCTCATGACCGTTATTTCCTGGACCGTGTGGTACGCAGAATTTTCGCTTTCGAAGGAAATGGAGTGATCCGCCAGTACGAAGGTGGATTTACGGATTATCAGATCAGGAAAGAGTCCGAGCTGGAAGCTATGGGCATGTCTGGTGGCAGCGGAGCCGGTGTAAAAGGAGCAAAAGCTGCTGCAAGTGCAGAAGAACCGGCGAAGAAAACCGAGAAACCGCGTGAGAGAAAGCTGAAATTTACTTATGCGGAGCAGCGCGAGTGGGATACCATCGAAGACGATATGGCAGCTCTTGAGGAAAAAATCGTAGAACTGGACGAGCAGATTGCAGCGTCTGCGACCAATTATGGAAAGCTCCGCGAGCTGATGGCAGCGAAGGAAGAGACTGAGGCGAAACTGGAAGAGAAAATGGAGCGCTGGATGTACCTGAATGATCTGGCGGAGAAGATTGCAGCTCAGAAATAATTATATTTTATAGAAGAAACCGGGCTCACAATGCCGGAGATAGTAATGGGGGGAACATACTATGGCAAAGAGAACGAATATGATGTACCCGCTTGGTATAACGATCACAGAGAGCGGAGCTGAAGTTTTGGTGCAGGCAGAAGCGGAGAAGGTATCGCTGCTGCTGTTCAAAGCAGGCGAAAAAGAATGTTTTGAGCAGATGGATTTTCGTAAAGAAGACCGCATTGGCGATGTCTGGACCATGAGCCTTCCGGGATATGATTTCAAGGGACTGGAGTATGGTTTTCTGGCGGACGGAACATGGTTTGTAGATCCGTGTGCGAAGGCGGTAACAGGTCGAAATGTCTGGGGAAGTGTTTCGAAGGAGACAGAGACATGGCCATTGGTTCGTGCCCGTGTGGCAGATCATTCATTTAACTGGGATGAAGACAAAAAGCCGTCCATTCCGTATTCCGACACGATTCTATACCGTTTCCATGTGCGTGGTCTGACCAAGCATCCGTCTTCCCATGTGAGAAACAAGGGAACTTACGCAGGTATCGTGGAAATGATCCCGTATTTTAAGAGTCTGGGCGTGACCAGCCTGGAACTGATGCCTGTGGCAGAGTTCGATGAGGTGATGGATTCCAGCGGGAAGCTGAATTACTGGGGCTACGGACCGACATTCCCATACGCTCCTAAGGAAGCGTACGGAACCGGATTCATGCCTGTGGAAACTGAGTTCAAGATTATGGTAAAAGAACTGCACGATGCAGGTCTGGAATGTATTCCGGAAATATATTTTACCGGAGAAGAGACCATCCCGCAGGTGCTGGATGTGCTGAGATATTGGGCGGAAGAATATCACGTGGACGGATTCAAATTATCGGGAGCCGTTCCAACCGCAGCGATCGAAGCAGATCCGTTTTTGAAAGATTTAAAATTATTTGCAAATGAATGGAACGCTAAGGCGGCTCCTTTAAGAAACGCCGGTCCGGTGTCTGTGCGTGAAAAACGTCTTGCAGAATACAACGACAAATTCCAGATGGACATGCGCCGGGTTCTGAAAGGCGATCAGGGAATGATGGAGCGTCTGATGGAATGGACTTCCAAGAACCCGAGTGGATATGCGATCATCAATTATATGGCCAATACCAACGGATTTACCATGATGGACATGGTCACATACGATGAAAAGCATAATGAAGCCAACGGCGAAGAGAACCGTGACGGAGCAGATTACAATGCTTCCTGGAACTGTGGCATTGAAGGACCGACCGATGTGGAAAAGGTCAATAAACTGAGAAAGCAGCAGCTTTACAACGCATTTTTACTGTTGCTCCTGAGCCAGGGAACGCCGCTTATCATGGCAGGCGATGAATTCGGAAATACACAGGGCGGAAACAATAACGCCTACTGTCAGGATAATGAGATTGGCTGGCTTGACTGGAATCAGCTGGAGGAAAATTCTGATTTGTTCCAGGTAGTAAGAGAGTTTATCCGATTCCGTAAGGAACATAAATTATTCCATATGGATCAGGCTCCGAAACACGCAGATTATAAGTCCCTGGGTTGTCCGGATGTTTCATATCACGGACAGAGTGCATGGAAACCGGATCTGGAGTATTTCAGAAAACAGCTGGGCATCATGTACTGGGGCGCATATGCGAAGAAAGAGGACGGTACACCGGACCAGAATTTCTATGTGGCGTACAATTTCCACTGGGGAACACATAAACTGGGACTTCCAAGACTTCCGAAAGGCTTGATCTGGCAGCCGCTTTATGATACATCCGGCGGCGGAGCGACGGTAAAAGACCGTATCTACGCGCAGATCCCGCCATACACGGTAGTGGTATTGATCGCAGTTGAAGAGACCGGATATTGCAGCTATACCCTTCCGATCGGAGATGTAACGCTGGTTTGTGAAAAAGGAGATATCATTGAGCTTTGCTTTGGACGCAACGCACCGACGAAGATGATCGAAGCCGGTATGGTGGAAGACAATCTTCCGATCCTGGAGAAAGCGTACAAGCAGTTGAAAGAGTATTTCGTGGGAGAACGAAAAGAATTTGATCTTCCATTGGATCCGGTTGGAACAGAATTCCAGATGAAAGTCTGGGAGGCTCTGCAGACGATCCCGTATGGGGAAACCAGAAGCTACAAGGAAATCGCTGCGCAGATTGGAAATGAAAATGCCAGCCGTGCAGTCGGAATGGCAAATAACCGAAACCCGCTTCCGATTTTCATTCCGTGTCACAGAGTTGTGGGCGCAGACGGCGGAATCGTGGGCTATGCAGGCGGAACGGATGTGAAGGTGCAGCTGTTGGAGCTGGAGAAGAAGTACTTGATTTAGCTTAGTAAAAATAATAAAAAAGTATTCTAATAGAAAATCCCGTACTGTCTTAATTAACGGCTGACTACCTTTCCTTCACTGCGTTTTATTCGCCCTTACTTTAGTTGCGATAAATGCGTTTGCAACCTCCGTAAGGGCGCAAAACTTGTGAAGTGCAGTCGTCTAGCCTATCAATTAAGACAGTACGGGATTTTTAACAGATATAACTTTTATTATATTTTACTAAACCTAAATACATATCTGGCCAAATTTACTTAATCTTATTCTGGATATACCAGTCTCTCTTCTCCAATGTTTTCAAGCACTTCTTCCAGATACTTCTTCGCCAGATACTTCGCCATCGGAAGGTTCAGATCCAGGTAGTTTCCGCAGTCTCTTGCAGCAGCACCCGGGATTGCTCCCTCGTAATCGCGGATAAATGCGAACATCTCTTTCAGAAGCGGAACGACATCTGCGGATTTGTAATCGCCTGCCAGGATCAGATAGAAACCTGTGCGGCAGCCCATCGGTCCGAAGTAGATGGTCAGATCCTTATAGTCTTTGTGGTTTCTTAAAAATGTAGCGCCGAGATGCTCAATGGCATGCATTTCAGCAGTATTCATAACCGGCTCAAAGTTCGGGCGTGTCATGCGAAGATCGAATGTAGTTACTTTTGTCTCTCCGACCATATCCTGACGGGAAACGTATACGCCCGGAAGGAGTGTGAGATGGTTGACAGTAAAGCTTGCAATCTTTTCCATAAAATGAATGTCCTTTCTGTGCCGCAGCGGGCACGTGAAAATATATTATTATAGTAGAAATACTTGATTTAAAATGAAACCATATTCATTATATAGGGAAAAAACAAAAGATACAAGAACAACATTCCTAACTTTTGTCTTGTAACCAAGGAAAACTTGTACTATAATGTGAAGTAATTGATTTTCGAAATTGCGTAAATTCGGAAGAAGGATTTGCGGAAAGAAAAAGATTTTATAGTAGTAAGGAGATAGATTATGTTAGACGGAAAGAAAACATTATTCAGCGGCATGCAGGCAACCGGTAATTTAACAATTGGTAACTACCTTGGAGCGTTAAAGAACTGGGTTCAGATCGCTGATGATTATCAGACATTTTACAGTGTAGTAGATATGCACTCCATCACAGTTCGCCAGGATCCGGCTGAACTTAGAAAGCGTGCGAGAAACCTGCTTACACTTTACATTGCAGCAGGCCTTGATCCGGAGAAGAACTGCATTTATTATCAGTCCCACGTTTCCGGTCATGCAGAGCTGGCCTGGATCTTAAACTGCTTCACTTACATGGGCGAATTAAACCGTATGACACAGTTCAAGGATAAATCTGCAAAACATGCGGACAATATCAACGCAGGTCTGTTCACATATCCGGTACTGATGGCAGCAGATATTCTTCTGTTCCAGGCAGACGTAGTTCCGGTAGGTGCTGACCAGATGCAGCATCTGGAGCTGACAAGAGATATTGCAAACCGTTTCAACAACATTTACGGCGATGTATTCACTGTTCCGGAGCCGTACATCGGAAAAGCAGGCGCGAAGATCATGAGCTTACAGGATCCCACTAAGAAGATGTCCAAGTCTGATGAAAACCCGAACGGCAGCATTTACTTAATGGACGATCCGGATACGATCATCCGCAAATGTAAACGTGCCGTAACAGACTCTGTTGCATGTGTGCGTTACAGCGATGAGCAGCCGGGTATCAAGAACCTGATCGATATCTACTGTGCATGCACAGGCAAGACACCGGCTGAGGTTGAGGCTGAGTTCGACGGTAAGGGCTACGGCGACTTCAAGATGGGCGTTGGCGAGGCGATCGTTTCTGTACTGAAACCGCTTCAGGACAACTACAACGACCTTACAAAGAACAAAGATTACATTGACAAAGTGATCAAAGAGAATGCAGAGAAAGCAGCTTACTTCTCCAACAAGACTTTAAGAAAAGTTCAGAAGAAGGTTGGTTTCCCGGAGAGAATTCGTTAATTCAAATACTCGTATATTCCCACGGCTGCGCAGAAATCTGGCAGCCGTGTATTTGTAAATTGCTGTTAGACAGGCAGGAGGACAGACAGTATGAAATTGCTGACATATATCGTAGGTAAAAAGGAAATGATCGGTGTTCTGAATCAGGAAGAGACCTGGGTGTATCCGGTTTCTGCGGCTGGAATGGATTATACTGATATGAAGGATCTGATCAGAGAGATCGGACAGTCTGAGATGGAGATGCTGCAGTATATTCTGAAAAAAGAGCCGCATGATGTTCCGGGCGCAGCTCCGATGGAAGATGTGAAGGTTCTGGCTCCGATTCCGGAACCGGATCAGGATATCATCTGTCTGGGAATCAATTACGCAGCCCACGCAGAGGAATCTGCAAAGTTTGCAAAAGACAGCTTTACAAAACAGCATGCGAAACAGGCAATCTATTTCTCCAAACGCGTCAATCGTGCAGTCGATCCGGATGGCGGAATCTCTGCTCATCGCGATCTGACCAAACAGCTGGATTACGAGGCAGAGCTGGTTGTCGTGATCAAGAAAGATGCAAAAAATGTAAAGCGTGAAGACGTGCGCGACTACATTTTCGGTTATACGATCATGAATGACGTGAGCGCCCGTGAGGTGCAGACGGCTCACAGCCAGTGGTATTTCGGAAAGAGTCTGGATAACTTTACTCCGCTGGGACCGTGGATCACAACAGAAGATGCTGTTGAGTACCCGCCGAAGTTAAAGATTCAGTCCAAGGTAAACGGAGAGCTTCGTCAGGATTCCAATACAGAACTCTTCTTGAATGACATTGAAGATGTGATCGTGGAGCTCAGCCAGGGTATGACGTTGAAAGCTGGTACACTGATCGCCACAGGAACTCCGTCCGGCGTTGGAATGGGCTTTACACCGCCTAAGTTCCTGAACGTAGGAGACGTGGTGGAATGTATCGTAGAAGGAATCGGTACGCTTCGCAATACGATTGTGGAATAATGGAAAAGGTGGAATGATTTATGATAGAACTGTATCCGGAATTTTATAATGATGTGTTTGGTCCGATCATGCAGCCGGGTTCCAGCTCCCACATGGCAGCTCCGTGTCGAGCAGGTTATCTGTGCAACTCCATTTTAGGAGAAGAAGTAGCAGAGATTTTAGTTGAGCTGGACAATGACGGTTCATTCAAAGGAACATTCGGAACGATGAATGAGGATCTTGGCATGCTCAATGGCGCCATGGGCCATTTGCCGAATTATAAAGGATTTTTTGGTGTGAAAGCAGATTTGAAGGGGCGCGGAATCCCGTACAAATTTGATTTCTGCAGTATGAAGGAGAGTCCGCATATCAACTCTTTGAAATTTATCCTGACTGGAATATCCGGTAAAAAAGCTTCTCTCGTTGCCAATTCCATTGGCGGCGGAATGATTGAAACCGTTTGGGTCAATGGTTATGAGTTTGTCGGAAAAGGCGATACATACGTGCTTTGTGTATACGATGAACAACGCGAACTTGATCATGAGATACTGTATACAAAGATTTCCGGCTGTCAGCCGGTTCTGGAACATGGAATCGGAGAAGGACAAAATAAGGAAAATGGTTACGGTATTGGTCAGATGCACTGGTTTAAGGTTGACTGTGAGCCGACAGCACAGACAAAAGAAGTGCTGGGAACCTGTTCTTATGCAGTTTTGAAGCCGGTTCTTCCGGTTCCGACGACATCAACGAAGCAGGCGCAGTTATTTGCAGATATGGTTGAGTGGCGCAGACTTGCGGCAGAGCAGGGAAATGTCAAATGAACTAAACATGTGAAAGATAAACAGGTAAATAATAAGGGAATAATGTAGATTTCAATGTAGATTCTCAAGTTTTGTTCACACTTTTTGCGAATAAAACTTGAGAATGTTTTGTGGTT
>SVDR01000062.1 GCA_015057755.1 Lachnoclostridium sp. | reverse complement strand
CTGCATGATATTTAACGTTTCTTTCGCTGAATAATCGTACCGTTTGCTGGCATCTCTCTGAAGCTCTGTTAAATCATACAAAAGCGGAGCCATTGTCTTTTTCGGTGTCTTTTTTACCTGCACGACTACGGCATCTTTTCCATTCACTGCTTTCAGAATTCCGTCCATGCGCTCCTTCTGGAAGGACGACATACTTCCGCTTTTGGCATCTTTCCACGTCAGTGTCAGTTCTTTATTTCTGGCTTTCAAAGCGTAATATGGTTTTGGAACGAAATTCTTAATATCATCCTCACGCTTTGCAATGATCGCCAGGGTCGGAGTCTGCACACGGCCGCAGGATAGCTGCGCATTGTACTTACATGTGAGCGCACGGGTTGCATTAATACCAACAAGCCAGTCCGCCTCTGCGCGACACATGGCTGCATCGTATAACGGCTCATATTCTTTTCCATTTTTCAGATTTGCGAAGCCTTCTTTTATTGCCTTATCCGTTACAGACGAAATCCAGAGACGCTTCAAAGGCTTCTTCGCACCTGCTTTTTTCAGAATTAATCTGGCAACCAATTCACCTTCTCGTCCGGCGTCAGTTGCAATGATGATCTCACCCACATCATTTCGATGGATCAGTGTTTTCACCGCATTGTACTGTTTTCCGGTCTGCTTGATCACTTCCAGTTTAAAGGATTCCGGCATCATCGGAAGGTGCACCATCTTCCATTCTTTGTATTTCTTATCATAATCCTCCGGGTCAGCCAATGTTACCAGATGGCCCAGACCCCAGGTTACAATATAGTTATCTCCTTCGATACAGCCGTTTCCATTCTTCGTACATTTCAAAACACGGGCAATGTCACGGCCAACGGATGGTTTTTCCGCAATTACAAGTGATTTCATATATCTGTCTCCCCCGTCTATCTCTCATCGCTCTCCGGCGTAAACCACTGAAGATCTCTTGCTGCGATCACTTCATAATTATCTTCTCCTTCACCCTGGCGAAGATATACATTACGGATTCCCGCCTGAATGATCATTCTTGCACAGAGAGGACATGGCTTCGCCTTATGAACCGAGCAATCATCCGGATTCACACCGGCCAGATATAAATCTGCACCAAGCGTCTGCTCTCTGGAACAGTTAAGAAGTGCATTGGCCTCCGCATGGACTGCGCGGCACATTCCGTAACCTTCTCCCTGATGCATTCCACGTCGGATTCTTGGACATTCACCAATATCGCAGCAATTCTCCATTCCACGCGGTGAACCATTGTATCCGGTCGAGATCACAGCATCATCCTTCACGATCACTGCACCGTACTTTCTTTTCAGACATGTACTGCGATACGCAAAGTTCTCCGCACAGTTCAAGTATGTGTCAATTTTCGAAACTCTTTTATTTCCATTGGGCTTTACCATATCTGCCACCTCTATTACTCTTACATTTATTGTATACCGCGATTTCACATAGCCAACCGGGATTTTGCAGATTTATTGTATCACAATGTGCCGGTCTTAGTCTTTACTTTTTTCTTAGTTCTGGAGATTTTTATAACATACCGTAAAATGAAAATCGAGCAGATTTTTTTGATCTGCTCCTATTTTATCTATCGTATATTTCATTATCTTTTGTAATTCGCTTGTCAGATCGCAGGTAAAATTCTTTTCATCTCAAGAACTGCAATTACAGTTCCTTGTGAGTCATTTAATCGAGAAATTTCTCGTTTTATCTGATTGTGGGCATAATCATTGCTTGTTTTAAGATCTTTCACATCTTTTCGTATAAGCATAATCTTGTGGTTCATGTAGTCTGTCTTTTCTTCCAATTTGCCCACGTGTGTTTTTAACTCTGCCATTTCTGACTTCAAGCTACTCACGTCCTGCTTTAAACCGCTCACGTCCTGCTTTAAACCGCTCACGTCCTGCTTTAAACCGCTCACGTCCTGCTTTAAACCGCTCACGTCCTGCTTTAAACCGCTCACGTCTTGCTTCAATTCACGAACATCGTTCTTCAATTCTCTGACGTCATCAACTAACGGCTGCATAGCCTCTTTCATCAGCTGTAAAACTTCTCTCTTATCCTGTTCCGACATAGCTACTTTCCTCCTTATTGAACTGTAATTAAAATTATACCGAAAAATCAAAATCCGTCAATGTACTGGCAGTTCAATCGAACAAAGAAGCACTACTAGTCACATTATCTCAAACACTTGTCTAACAAATACTTTGCAATTCCATCTTCATCATTCGTTCCAATCACTACATCTGCTGCCGCCTTAACCTCTGCAAGGGCATTTCCCATAGCTACACCAGTTCCACATAATTTCAACATTCCAATATCCGGTAAATCGTCTCCAAAAGCAATCACATCCTCCAACGCCAATCCACTGATTTTACAAAACATCTTTATCGCATTTTCCTTTGTGGCTTCTTTTTTCGTAAACTTGTACCAATCACTGTTTACAAACTTAATACAATCACAGTCCAAAAGTGTATTCGCTAACTGATTCGCTAATTCCGGTTGGGAAATTTTAGCACAAAGCTTTAATGCTCTCTCATGTATATTGGAAAAATCGGCGAAAACCGCATCTGCCCAGCTGGGGTCAATTTCTTCTCTGTTACGACTGTAACTCCAAAAATTAGCCTTTAATGTATCAATGGTCATTTTACATTCTGGTCCACATATATCCCACACAGTCTTTATCATGTACATTGTTCCAACACATCTAACGTATACTTTGAAATCGTTTTATTACTTCTCAACAAGGTATCATCCAGATCAAATAACAACAGCTTCTTTTGCATTAATCTCTTCCTCCTGATTTTATGATTTTTGCGTTTATATCATATATAATCAGTCATGTCAACTTGTTTTCAAAAATTAGTCAAAGCAAAAGGAAAACTCAGAGATTAGTCCCTGAGTTTTCACAACTGACAGTTCATATATTATGACTGCTTATACCGCCGGCAAAATCCGTTTCATCTCAAGTACAGCAATTACAGTCCCCTGAGAATCATTTAAGTGAGAAAGCTCTCGTTTTATCTGATTATGGGCATAATCATTGCTTGTCCTAATATCTTTCAAGTCTTTCCGTATATGCATAATCTTGTTATTCATGTAGTCGGTCTTTTCCTCTAATCTGCCAACACTTGTATTAAATTCTTCCATTTCTGACTTCAAACTGCACACATCTTGCTTCAGACCATTCACATCTTGCTTCAATTCCCTCACATCATCGACGATCGGCTGCATAGCCTCTTTCATCATTTGAATAATCTCTCTCTTATCCTGTTCTGACATAGCTCTTTTCCTCCTTACTGTATTGTACTTAGAATTATACTGAAAATGAAAAACCCGTCAATGTACTGACAGTTCAATCCTGCCGTTTTATCATACTAGCCAGAGTGAAAAAAACAGAGACAATCGATGGATGCCTTTATATAATTAGATTTATTATGAGCATTATAATGCCGCACATCTGATATGACTAAAGCGTTATACAAAGTGAAAGGAGGTTTCAAAGGTGTCACTTGATATAGAAGAACAATACGACAAAATCTATCGATATTGTTATTTCAAACTGCACGACCGAGAATTAGCAGAAGATATCACGCAGGAAACATTTTTTCGCTATCTCAAAAACTATAACTGTGCAACCACTGTATCTGCTCTTAAATGCCTTTACACGATTGCACGAAATCTCTGTGTGGATGAATATCGAAAACCAAAAACACATTCTTTGGATCATACCATACCAGACGATACCATGGAAGAAAAGCTGATTACAAATCTCACAGTCAAAGCAGCTTTATCCAAGCTCACGATCGAAGAACAGGAACTGCTGTTACTCCGATTTGTTAATGAAGTTCCTGTTTCGACCATTGGTAAGATTTATGGATTATCGAGGTTTGCCGTTTATCGAAAGATAACATCTGCATCGAATAAATTTCGTGAAGAAATGCGAAAGGAGGATTGCCATGGATAAATGGAAAGACGAATTAAAGCAGGCTTTCGATGCACCACTTCCATTACAAAAAATAGAGTTTCTGAATAAATTAGAGTTACCCCAAATGACCCTTCATTCGTTTCTGATCTCGCAAATTGGATATATCCGTAAATGGAGCTGGTACGTTTCTACGCTGGTTTTTGCTATCGCTGTTTTAGGGCTTGCATTCTTCCCCGAGGCAGTTCTTTGGTTGATTTCAGGTCTTACACCATTACTGTCTTTGACCATCGTTTCAGAGAGTGGACGATCTGAACTTTATAATATGGCTGAATTGGAAATGTCCACACGTTTCTCACTGAGAAGCGTCACGTTTGCAAGATTGGGAATCCTTGGATTAACGAATTTGCTTCTTCTTGGAATCCTTCTTCCAATTGGACTATGGAGCAGTACGGTAAATCCGTTTGCTGCTGTCCTGTACATTTTCACGCCATTTCTTTTAACCACATTTATAGGATTATATATTGTGAGAAAATCCAGAGGACGGGAAGCAATGCACGCCTGTGTGGGAACTTCAGTTGGAATAAGTATTTCTCTGTTTCTTTCACACAATATCATCCCGTTCATTTATCAGGAACAGTGCCTTTCTGTATGGTTGGCAGCTGCATTGGCTTTGCTCTTTGGAAATGGAAAACAGTGTATTACCATAATAAAACAGAAGGAGGACTTCGTTTGGAACTTATCATAGACCAAGTATCAAAACAATACAAAAATAAAACCGCCGTAGATCGTATCTCTGTAAAACTGCAGCCTGGTGTCTATGGATTACTCGGTGCAAATGGTGCAGGAAAAACCACATTGATGAGAATGCTGTGCGGAATTCTCAAACCTACCAGCGGCACGATTTCTTTTGACGGCATTGATGTCAGCGAAGAACAATATCGTGCTGTTCTTGGATATTTGCCGCAGGACTTTGGATATTATCCTGAGTTCACTGCAATGGATTTTCTTCTCTATTTTGCAGCATTAAAAGGAATTCCGAAAATACAGGCAAAACGAAAAGCAAATGAGCTTCTGGCTCTTGTGTCTCTTCAAGATGTAGGGCGGAAAAAGATTAAAACGTTTTCCGGTGGAATGAAACAACGACTTGGTATTGCACAGGCTTTGCTGAATGACCCTAAACTTGTGATATTCGATGAGCCTACTGCAGGGTTAGATCCCAAGGAGAGAGTTCGTTTTAGAAACCTGATTGATCGTCTGGGTAAAAACAGCATTGTTCTTTTATCTACTCATATTGTTTCTGATATTGAGCACATTGCTGATCAAGTGTTGATGATGAAAGACGGGCAAATGATCTTCCAAGGGAAATGGGATGATCAGAACGGTGATTTAGAGGAATTCTACCTGGAGCAGTTTAGGGAGGTGGATGACAATGAATAATTTGTGGACGATTTACATCTATGAACTCAAAAAATTGATCCACAGAAAGCTGCTTTGGATCACAACATTTCTTTGTATGGTCGGCATCGTAATTACTGTGTTCGCCGATCTTATAGGGACTTATTATGTCGATGGAGAACCAATCGAAAGTAATTATGAAGCATTCCTGAAGGATCAGACATATCGAAAAGCTCTTTCTGGAAGATCTATTGATCAAGCATTGCTTCAGGAAACAATCGATGGATACAGCCATATTCCAGCCAATGCCCTTCGTTATTCATTGACCGAAGAATACGAAACCTATGCCAGACCATACAGCGAGATTTTTCACTTGATCCGTACCTGGACAGGAATGGATCTTACCTCCATTCAGAACTGGGAAGCAGATGAAACTGATTTATATGAAGCACGAGCTCAGTATCTGGAACGCAACTGGCAATCGATCCCTCTGACAGAAACGGAAAAAGAGTTCTGGCACAATAAAGAAAGTCAACTGGACATACCACTGACATATGATTACCATGATGGCTACGAAAATAGTTTAGACTGTTTTCTTACTGTCGGAGTTTTGATGCTTTTGTTTGTTGCAGTTTGTTTGTCTAATCTTTTTGCAGACGAGCATATCCGCAGAACTGACCAGTTAGTGCTCAGCAGTATTGCTGGAAAAAACTCTGCTTATTGGGCAAAAATACTTGCGGGAGTTACAGTCTCTGCAATTGCCGCAACTATGATGACACTCTTAACGCTTGGACTTAATCTTGCCTATTACGGAACTGAAGGATTCGGAATGGCATTACAGTCTTGTTTTTCAACCTATTCTTATCCCATCACCATCGGACAAGCTTGCCTGATCGCTTATGGAGTACTCATTGTTGCATCCGTATTAGCCGCTGTTTTTGTAATGGTTATATCTGAACTGTTTCGAAGTGGAATTGCAGCCTTGGCCATTTCCTCTGGTCTGATCATATTAGGTAATGTGATCATGATCCCGACACAGTACCGTGTGATCGCCCAGATATGGGACTGGTCACCGATGGCCTATCTCTCCATATGGAATGTTTTTGATCCAAGAACGCTTATACTGTTCGGACAGTGCTTTCCTTCCTGGCAGGTTGTCCCTGTGATATACCTCCTGCTGAGTATTGCACTGGCTGTTGGAGGAAAGTATCTTTACCAAAGTTATCAAATTTCCGGCAGATAATAAACAGCCCGAAGGAACACATTTCCCTCGGGCTGTCTGTAATTTCATAATTCAATTAACCAAAATAAGCTTTGATCAGGCGGAATGTAGCCTCAACACCATCCACGTGGCTTCTCTCGTAGCCGTGAGAAGCAAATACGCCCGGTCCGATAAGACCGTGACGGATATCATTGCCGGCACGAAGAGTTGCTTCTACGTCAGAACCATACTTCGGATAAATATCAACTGCAAAATCAATCTCATGCTCTTTTGCAAGCTCAATCTGGCGTTTTACAACCTCGTAGTTGTACGGGCCGCCGGAATCCTTCGCACAGATAGAAACCTGATGCTCTGTACACTGTAAGCCTGTACCTACACAGCCCATATCAACAGACCATGCTTCTGTTACACCAGCCGGAATGGATGCGGAACAGCCATGTCCAACTTCTTCATACATTGTGAAGTAGAGGTAGATTTTTCTCTTTGTTGTGATTGCCTCATCCTTCAGATACTTCGCATAACCGATAAGGATCGCAGAAGAAAGTTTATCGTCCAGGAAACGGCTCTTGATGTAGCCCTTGTCTGTCACGCGGAAACGCGGCTCAAAGCATACATAGTCACCAACCATAATACCGAGCTTCTGAACATCTTCTTTGGATTTTACATTCTCATCAAGAACGATTTCGATCGTATCCCAGGAACGGCTTGTGGAAGCATAGTTTTCATTTACATGAACAGACGGATTTACCAGCTGGCATGTGCCCTCGTAGATACCGTCAAATTTTGTGATAACGCGAACGTTTTCTGTCTCTGCATTGTTCGGGTTCATACCGCCAATGTTTGTCATTTTCAGATGACCGTTGCCCTTGATCTCATGAACGATCGCGCCAAGTGTGTCGCAATGACCTGCAAGTAAAACTGCATCCTCTGCATCCTCACCGCCAAGTTCTGCAAGAATACCGCCTTTCACGGTTCTCCATGCCTTGTAACCAAGTTTTTCGAACTCAGCTAAAAGATAGTCACCAACATTTCTGTGGTAACCGGACGGGCTGTCGATGCTGATCAGATTCTGTGCCTGCTCAACGATGTAGTCAACATATTTCTTGTTTTCCGCTAACATAGTTTTATCCCCTTTTCATTTATAATTCCCCACGTAATAAAGCTTACGTAAGCATAATATCTGTCGTTATTATACTCCAATTACAGATAAGTCACAAGCAAAACCACACTATAATCCTGCAAAATATTATAGATTCAGCTTATTGTAACTCTGTTCCAGATACGAGGTTAATCTGCGTTTTAATTCTGCATGCTCATCGCGTTCCAAGTCTTCATCCTCTGAAAGTAAAGCATCCACATCTTCAGATACCTGTTTCAAGGTCACTGCATCTGTATAAATGTCTGCAATTTTAAATTCAAGATCGCCGCTTTGTCTGAGTCCGAATATGTCACCCGGACCGCGAAGTCTTAAATCTTCCGAAGCAATAAAGAAACCGTCGTTCGATTTGTTCAGGACCTCCAGACGTGCATGTTTCCCTTTATCTCCGGAGGCATTGACCATAATACAATAGGACTGTTCCTTTCCTCTTCCCACGCGTCCTCGAAGCTGATGGAGCTGTGCCAGACCAAAACGCTCTGCATTTTCGATCATCATAACGGTTGCATTTGGAACATTCACACCAACTTCAACAACAGTTGTGGAGACAAGCACCTGAATCTCTCCCGATGCAAAAGCCTCCATGATCGCATTCTTCTCTTTCGGCTTCATTTTACCGTGCAGATACTCCACGCGGATTCCCGGAAGATTTTCCCGCAGAACTTTTGTATAATCGAGAACATTTTCTGCTTCGATCATCTCACTTTCTTCCACCATCGGACAGATCACATACGCCTGATGGCCATTTGAAACTTCTTTCTTGATAAAATTGTATGCATTTTTTCGGTATCCCGTATCTACAACACAGTTTTTGATCGGAAGGCGGTTGGCCGGAAGCTCATCAATTACAGAAATATCCAGATCACCGTAAATGATGATCGCCAGCGTACGCGGTATCGGAGTAGCACTCATGACCAGCACGTGCGGCTGAATTCCTTTGCTTCCAAGTGTTTCTCTCTGAGAAACACCAAACCGGTGCTGTTCGTCTGTGATAACGAGCGCAAGCTTGTCATATAAAACCTTTTCCTGAATCAATGCGTGTGTTCCGATCACAATATCAGCTTCGTGTGAAGCAATCTTTTCATAAGCCAGACGCTTCTCTTTTGCTGTCATAGAACCAGTTACGAGCACTACATTTTTCTCGATTCCATGCGTTTCAAAAAGTTCTGTAACCGATTCATAATGCTGTCTCGCAAGCACTTCTGTCGGAACCATCAAAGCTCCCTGGTATCCATTCTCTGCTGCACGCAGAAGCGCCAGAACCGCGATGATCGTTTTTCCCGAACCCACATCGCCTTGGATCAGACGGTTCATAACCGCACCGCTTTCGAGGTCTGTATACACTTCTTCCAACGCACATTTTTGTGCTCCCGTCAAAGAGTAGGGCAAATCCTGTTCGAGCTTTCTGCAGAGAGATTCTTCCTTCATAATATAAGAAGACTGTAAATCCTGCCTCTTCTCTTTCAATCTCCGAACGCCCAATAGGAACATGAAAAATTCATCGTATACCAGACGTTTTCTCGCAAACAGAAGATCCGTCTCATCCTGCGGAAAATGAATGTGCTCGATGGCAAAATTATATTCTGCCAGTTCGTGCTTCTTACGAAGAGAAGCCGGAAGATAATCCCTCTCCATCACACGAACGGCCAAGGCCTGCTCCATAGCTGAAACAATGGTTTTATTTCCCAGTCCCTTTGTCTGTCCGTAAACCGGCTGCATCTTTTCTAACAGTTCTTCATAGACTTCCGGCTTGTACATCTGTGGCTGTTCCATAGTCAGTCCGGTCTTCTTTTTTACAACTTTTCCCCGGAAAATATAATGACTGTCTGCCTTCAGCGTGTTTTTCAAATAAGGCATATGGTACCAGACCAGCTTTAGTTTTCCTGTCATATCACTGATCGTCGCTGATGTGATGGAAAGCCCTCCAAAATGTCTGCCTGTCGCTCCGGTCTTTAAGTAACCGTCAACAGCTCCTGTCTCATCCTCTTTCAGCTCTCCGATCGCACATGGCGGCGTATACGCATCATATCCTTTTGGATAATAATGAAGCAGGTCATCGACTGTTTTTACTCCGACTTTTTCAAATAACTTCGCGGTCTTTTCTCCTATGCCCTTTAATGTCTCGATTGACTGCTTGTTATTCATAAAGAATCTCCTTATTTCTTCTATGCAAAAAGCTGCCAAAACCAGCCCGTGCGGGGCCGCCCTCGGCAGCTTTTTCATTATTCTACAGACAGAAGGTAATAATATACCGGCTGTCCGCCATTATTTAATTCTACTTCGCAATCCGGATAAGCTTCCTCAATCTTCTCTAAAAGAGCCTCTGCGTCAGCTTCTTCCACGTCTGCACCAAAGTATACGCTGATCAGCTCAGAATCCTCATCAACCATACGCTCAAGAGTCTTCAGAACGGCTGTTTCAACGTCCTGCTCAACAGCAAGCATACCGGAATCACCGATACCCATGATGTCGCCTTCTCTGATTTCCATACCGTCGATGTTTGTGTTACGAACTGCGTATGTGATCTGACCGGTGTGAACTCTGTGCATCTCTTCCACCATATTCTCCAGATTTTCTTCCGGACCTGCCTCCGGAGAGAAACTGATCAGGGCTGCAATACCCTGCGGAATAGTCTTGGACGGAACCACGATGATCTTCTTGTCCTCAACTAAATATTTCGCCTGCTCTGCAGCAAGGATAATATTTTTGTTATTCGGGAAGATATAGATAACATCTGCGTTTACCTTGTCGATCGCATTGATCATATCCTCGGTACTCGGATTCATAGTCTGACCGCCTTCGATCATATAATCTGCACCGATTCCCTTGAAAATCTCGCTCAAGCCTTCGCCAACGGACACAGCAATAAATCCATACTCTTTTCTCGGTTCCTCTGCTTTCGGAGCCGGAGCGGCTGCCGGAGCAGCATTTGCTGCCATCTCAAGACGCTCATTGTGCTCTTCACGCATGTTGTCGATCTTCATTCTGGAAAGAGAACCGTAAGTTAATGCGCGCTCGATCGCAAGGCCCGGGTTGTTTGTATGAACATGAACTTTAACAACGTCATCGTCAGATACAACTACGATAGAATCACCGATGGACTCAAGGAATGCCTTGAACTTCAATTCCTCATCGTCATCATATGCATGCTCAACATTGATAATAAACTCGGTACAGTAACCAAACTTGATATCTGCTGTATCGATATCCTCGCGTGCTGCGCCAATCGGAGCTGCCTTCTGTGCAGTCTGGACAACCACAGCATCAAACGGAATGCCTTTTCCAAGAACACCGTCTAAGGCACCCTTCATAACCTGCATTAAGCCCTGTCCGCCGGAGTCAACCACGCCGGCCTGTTTTAATACCGGAAGCATCTCCGGAGTCTGGCTTAATACATAGTCGCCATGCTCGATGACTTTCTCAAGGAACTCTACGATATCATCTGTCTCTGTTGCAAGCTCCACAGCCTTGTCAGCCATACCTCTTGCAACGGTAAGGATCGTACCCTCCTTCGGCTTCATAACTGCCTTATAAGCAGTTTCTGTCGCTCTAGTAAAAGCATTGGCAAGAACTGTAACGCTGATCTCGCTTGCTTCTTTGATTTCTTTTGTGAAACCACGGAATAACTGGGATAAAATAACACCGGAGTTACCACGTGCGCCACGGAGAGAACCGGAAGAAAGTGCTTTCGCAATTGTCTCCATCGTCGGATTCTCAAGTGCAGCCACTTCTCTTGCAGCTGCCATAATTGTCATTGTCATATTAGTACCGGTGTCTCCGTCCGGTACCGGGAAAACATTCAATTCATTAATCCATTCTTTTTTCGCCTCAAGCTCCTTAGCACCTGAAAGCAATGCAACTTTCAGTAACTGGGCGTCTGCGGATTTCATTCCCATGGATTACTTCCTCCTTAATCTATCACTCTTACGCCTTCAACAAAAATATTGATCTTCTCAACCGTCATACCGGTGAATTCCTCTACTTTATACTTCACGTTCTCGATCAGATTGTCTGCAACAGTTGAGATGCTGACGCCATAGGATACGATTACATGGAAGTCAATGCTGATCGCATTGTCATTAATTGTTACGTTAATGCCATGAGTCAGGCTCTCACGTTTTAAGAGCTTTACAAGACCATCTTTCATGCTGACAGCAGCCATACCCACGATACCAAAACACTCCACAGCCGTTGTTCCTGCATAAAGCGCGATTACATCGGTATCGATCTGAATCTGGCCCATCTTATTATTGATACATCCCTTCATTTTCCTGCCTCCGTTTCCGTTATATTCAAACGTCGTACCCTGTGATTTCCACGTTCAAACGATCAATCGGCCCGTTTTGGCGCAGAAATAGAGTTCGAAAACGACTTTCCATACTATAATATACCATATCCTTGATTCCATGTCTATTGATATTCAAAGTTTTTTTAAAAAAATGTTGGAATTTTTCATTTTTCTCTTGCAAATTTCAACAACTTCTGCTATCATACTTGTGTTATGGATTTTTCTAAAGTCCAAAGAAGTGTTAAGGAGGTGCAATCATGGCAAAATGCGCTATTTGTGAAAAAGCTGCTCACTTTGGTAATGGAGTAAGCCATTCCCATAGAAGATCCAACAAAATCTGGAAAGCTAACGTTAAGTCTGTAAAGGTTAAAGTTAATGGCGGAGCTCAGA
>SVDR01000061.1 GCA_015057755.1 Lachnoclostridium sp. | reverse complement strand
GGGCAGCAGCGCATGGAGTAAGCATCCTGTACGCGGATCTGACCCTGGCGTGTTGTATTGTTACTGTCCTCAAGAAGTCTTAACAGGTTTCTTGCAGTTGCCATCTGACCTGCGTGCGGACGAACCTGGTGTACTCTCGGATCAAGAGCATCTGTAACACCATTCTGTGCCTCGTAGGAAAGAGCTGCTGCGATATCTGCTGCCTTTAATAATGTGATCGCATCATGAAGTGCATGAGCACCTACGGATGTCATCGCCTGAGTACCGTTGTTTAATGCAAGACCTTCTTTTGCAGAAAGCTCGATCACCGGAATTCCTGCACGGTTCATCGCTGCTGCGCCCGGAAGTAATTCACCCTCATACCATGCCATACCAAGACCGATCATCGGGAGTACCATATGGGATAACGGAGCAAGGTCGCCGGATGCACCGAGAGAACCCTTTTCCGGAATGTACGGAGTCACACGCTTATTTAACATCGCGATCATAGTCTCGATAGTCTCAAGACGGATACCGGAGAAACCGTTGGAGAGGTTGTTAACACGAAGAAGAATGATACCTCTTGCGATGTCCTCTGTGAACGGATTGCCTGCACCTACTGCATGAGTAATGATCAGGTTCTTCTGAAGTAATTTACACTCATCCTGAGAAATAACCACATCACTGAATTTACCGAAACCTGTTGTAATACCGTAAACAACTTTCTTCTCCTCAACCAGCTCGTCTACAACCTGTCTGGAAGCGAGGATCTTCTCTCTACTTTCCTCAGAAAGTACTACCTCCGCATAACCGCGGCATACTGCGATGATCTGCTCAACTGTAAGATCATGGCCTGTAATCACTACTCTGTTCATTCCACATCTCTCCTTTGTTCTTGGAATCTGATATATTCCTATTATAAAATCATTGTCACCTTTATACTCTGTCGTCAAGGATGACTCTAGTTTCATGCTTTAAAGTCTGTTACAGTTTCATTATAGCTGAAAACTAAAAATCCGTCTATGATAATTTACTGAATTTTTGATTATTTTTTACTTGTTTTCATACGTTTTCACTTTACCATGCTAATATATTACCTTATTTTACATCTTTTCTCTATAATTAATAAAAATTTTTGACAATTAATATAGGAATTTTGGTTATTTTCTGGTATGATAGACTTAGCAAAATTGGTATGACCACTATGGGGACCCCCCCGGGTATCACAAATACAGGAAAGGATGTATGTTATTATGACCAACAAAGAAATTGGCAGCGCAATGACGATCAAGCTTGATCCGGTTCTCCCGGAGTATCCGGTATTTAAAGAAGGTATCCGCCGCGCACCGATGCGTGAGCTCACACTTTCTGATCACGAGAAAAAGCTTGCTGTAAAGAACGCCCTCCGCTATGTTCCGGAAGAACTGCACGAGGCTCTTGCTCCGGAGTTTATGGAGGAACTCTTAACTCGCGGCCGTATTTACGGCTACCGTTTCATGCCGAAGGAGAGAATTTACGGCAAACCGATCGATGAGTACAAAGGAAACTGCGTACAGGGTAAAGCTATGCAGGTTATGATCGATAACAACTTAAACCACGACATCGCTCTTTATCCGTATGAGTTAGTTACATACGGTGAGACAGGCCAGGTATGCCAGAACTGGATGCAGTACCAGCTCTTAAAGAAATACCTTGAGGTTCTTACAGATGAGCAGACACTTGTTGTTATGTCCGGTCATCCGCTCGGTCTCTTCCACTCCCACAAACAGGCACCGCGTGTTATCATCACAAACGGTCTGATGGTTGGTGAAGGCGACAATCCGCAGGCATGGGCAAAAGCAACTGCTATGGGCTGCTCCTCCTACGGTCAGATGACAGCCGGCGGCTGGATGTACATTGGACCGCAGGGTATCGTTCACGGTACATTCAACACAATCTTAAACGCAGGCCGTAAGTTCCTCGGTGTTCCGGCTGACGGTGATCTCGCAGGTCACTTATTCGTAACATCCGGTCTCGGCGGCATGAGCGGCGCTCAGCCGAAAGCGATCGAGATCGCCGGCGGCGTTGGTATCGTTGCAGAGGTTGACTACTCCCGTATCGAGACAAGACACAGCCAGGGCTGGGTAAGCAAGATCGCAGAGTCTCCGGAAGAAGCATTTGCAATGGCTCACGAATATATGGAAAAGAAAGAGGCTATGTCCATCGCTTTTCACGGCAACATCGTAGACCTTCTCGAGTATGCTGTTAATCATAATGAAAAGATCGGTCTTCTTTCCGACCAGACTTCCTGCCATGTTCCGTATGACGGAGGCTACTGCCCGCAGGGTCTTACATTCGAACAGAGAACCGAAATGTTATTAAATGATAAAGAGAACTTCGTTAAGATGGTAGATGCAACACTTACAAAGCATTTCCACTTAATCCAGACTCTCGTTGCACGCGGCTCCTACTTCTTCGACTACGGCAACGCATTCATGAAAGCTGTATTCGATGCAGGCAATAAAGAAATTTCCAAGAACGGCGTTGACACATCCGAAGGCTTCATCTTCCCGTCCTACGTTGAAGATATCCTTGGTCCGGAGTTATTTGACTACGGTTATGGTCCGTTCCGCTGGTGCTGCTTATCCGGCAACCACGAAGACCTGATCAAGACAGACCACGCTGCTATGGAGATCATCGATCCGAACCGTCGTTTCCAGGATCGTGACAACTGGGTATGGATCCGCGACGCAGAAAAGAACCAGCTCGTAGTTGGTACACAGTGCCGTATCCTCTACCAGGATGCTCTTGGCCGTCATGACATCGCACTCAAGTTCAATGAGATGGTTCGTAATGGAGAGATCGGCCCGGTTATGCTCGGTCGTGACCACCACGATACAGGCGGAACAGATTCCCCGTACCGTGAGACATCCAACATTTACGACGGTTCCAACTTCACTGCAGACATGGCTACACACTGCTTCGCAGGTAACGCTGCACGCGGTATGTCCTTAATCGCGCTTCACAACGGCGGCGGTGTTGGTATCGGTAAATCCATCAACGGTGGTTTCGGTCTCGTTCTGGACGGTTCCGAGCTCACAGACCAGATCATCCACGAGTCCATCCTCTGGGATACTATGGTTGGTGTTTCCAGAAGAAACTGGGCTAGAAACCCGCACTCCATTGAGACAGTTGCTGAGTACAACAAGAAATTCGCAGGTTCCGATGCGATCACGATGCCGTACATTGCAGACGACGCTCTCATTGAGAAAGTATTTGCAGAGGCATCCAACAAATAAAAACTGAATTCCCTGCCTTCCGCCTTGCTGGATCTTCGTTCGGCGGCGGAAGGCATATTTATTATAGGAGATCATCATGACAAAGAGATATATCCGACATGCTGCAGAGCTGGTAACCTGCAAAGGTCCGGCTCCGAAAAAAGGCAAAGACATGTCAGACATCGGCCTCATTTATGACGGCGGTGTCCTGATCCACGACGACAAGATTTTCGCAGTTGGCACAACAGAAGAACTGGACAAGATGGTTAATATGGACGAATACGAAGTGATCGATGCTTCCGGCAAGACTGTCCTTCCGGGCTTTGTTGATTCCCACACTCACTACATTTTCGGCGGCTACCGTGCCAACGAATTCTCCTGGCGTTTAAAAGGCGACACTTACATGTCCATCATGGAGCGCGGCGGCGGAATCAATGCAACAGTAGTTCCGACAAAAGAGGCGACTCTTGAAGAATTAGTTGAGATCGGTATGGAACGAATGAACCGCATGCTGGAATTTGGTGTAACAACCGTGGAAGGCAAGAGCGGTTACGGTATGGATTGCGATACAGAGATCAAACAGCTTCGTGCCATGAAGAAACTGGACGAAATCCATCCGGTTGACGTTGTAACAACCTTCCTTGGTCCGCACAGCGTACTTCCGCAGTACAAAGGCAAAGAGCGTGAGTTCATCGACATGCTCCTCACAGAAGTTATGCCGATCGTAAAAGAAGAAAATCTGGCTGAGTTCGCAGATATCTTCTGCGAGAAGAACGTATTTGAGATCGAAGACTCCGAATACTACCTGACAAAGGCAAAAGAAATGGGCTTCAAATTAAAAGTTCATGCGGATGAGATCGTATCCCTCGGCGGTGCGGAACTGGCAGCAAGAACAGGAGCATTTTCCGCAGACCATCTTCTCAAGGCATCTGATGAAGGTATCAAACAAATGGCGGAAAGCGGCGTGATCAGCACACTTCTTCCGGCTACTGCATTCTGCTTAAAAGAGCCGTTCGCTCCGGCAAGAAAGATGATCGATTCCGGCTGTGCAGTTGCTCTCGCATCTGATCTGAATCCGGGCAGCTGCTTCACAAACAACATTCCGCTCCTCGTTGCACTCGGCTGCATCTACATGGGCATGTCCATCGAAGAAGTGATCACAGCTCTGACCATCAACGGCGCTGCTGCTGTTGACCGCGCAGATACCATCGGCAGTCTGGAGCCGGGCAAAAAGGCAGATATCATCTTCCTGAAATTCCCGTCCATCCACTTCATGCCGTACCACAGCACGATCAACTTAGTGGAAACTGTTATTAAGAACGGCGAGACTGTTTATCATAAAGAATGGTAAAAACTAGGAGGAGGATAGCCAAATTGGTTATCCTCCTCGATCACAGTTTTAACAAGAAACCTTTCATCGGATTACGATTTTATATCATTCGTTTTACTCTCATCTCAAACTTTGGTTTTGACACATATTCCATATAGATCGGCCTTCCGGTATATTCCAGATAATTTTTGAAGCGTTCAATATATGCCTGACTCTCCATCATCCCAAGAACCTGCTCCTCCGGAACGAATTTCGACTCAGAATTCTCCTCTGAAGGTCTCGGCTCTCCCGACTCCGCTTTACAGATAAAGTCCAGAATAATCTTTGTCGGTACTGTTTTCACTCCATTATATCCCGGATATGTACATGTGTTGGAGGAAATACTGAATAACTCTCCAACTTCCACTTCAATGCCCGTCTCTTCCATAATCTCACGCTTCACACCGTCGATCACATTTTCACCGACTTCCACCTGACCTCCCGGAAACACCCAGTTGTCACCATGAGTCTTTACCATCAATATTTCATTTTTATCATTTTTAACAATTCCGGCTGCAGCAATAATATGCACCGGCATAAACCTTTCTTTCTGCTCCATGTTGTGTTCCTCCCTTTCCTGTATTATAGCATAAAAAAAGACCGCCGGAGCCATTCTCCAACGATCTTTTTGTAATCACTTTATTTCTTTGTGACAGATTTTTCTTTCGGCAAAGCCACCCTCAGGACAATAATACTGATCACCGTAAGTACTGCCACTCCAATATACGCCGGAACATAACTTCCGCATACATCATATGTACGTCCGGTGATGACCGGAGCAAGAGCACTTCCAAGGTTCGTTGCCACAGTCAGCTTGCTATAAATAGAGTTATAGTCTTTCATACCGAAAATATTCTGAACGATGATCGGCATGCATACAGCACCAAAGGAACAACCAAGACCAACTCCCAGAACGATGAACACCAACGCAATCGGGCTGGTACAGAAAATCATGGCGATCGTTCCGGCCAGCGTACACAGACACGCAATGGTAACAGCAGTTCTATTTCCAAGCTTATCAAACATTCTGCCAAGAGTTACTTTACCAATTGCCAAAGCGCCCATAGAAATGGAAGTCATTGTGGCTGCGAATGTCACACTATATCCGCAGTCACTCAAATGTGGTGCCAAAGTCGGATAGAAGGACATGATTGCCACAACCATGCTAACACTACAGAAAATAACAGCCCAGAATACAGGCATTCGAATGGCTTCTGCAAATGTGTAACCTTCAAATCTTTCTGTCTGGGCAGCGCTCTGATCTCCTCCTGCCTGCGCAGCCTGTTCCCGTGCAGCACGCTCAGCTTCCGCTTCTTCCCATCCATACGGCTTCAGACCTTTATCTTCCGGCTTCTCGCGCACGATCAAGATCATCGGCGGAACTACCAGCACAAACATGATCGCAGCTAGAACAAAATAAGTCATTCTCCAGCCAATATGGATGATCAGCTGGCTGCTCAGAGTATTCATGACCATACCGCCGATACCCGTTCCCATCGATGCAAGACCAATGGCAAGACCGCGATTCTTCACAAACCAATTTCCGATGATGTAGTTAAATACTGCCATGGAAATGATATAAAAGAACGGGGTGATCGCGATGGAAATCAGGTAACCCATCCAGATTTCCTGCATGAGACCATAACATGCATAGATGACCGGCATCACCATCGCACAAAGGCACATGGACTTGTGAAGATGAATCCTCTTGGAAAGACTTCCCCAAAGCATGGCAAAAAACATCTGCGAAAAGGAAAATACCGTCTGGATCAGGCTCATCTGCTGTCTGGTAATGCCCATATCCTCACAAACCGGCTTCATAAACTGGCTAAAACAGTTATTGACCACACCGGTCGTCATTGCGAGCGAAATACATCCGACCGCAACGATATACCATCCATAATAAACTTCTCTTTTTTTCTCCATAACGAAACCTCAGGGAGAGCCGGACCGACTCTCCCTTTTATCAGTTTTTATACGCCAAGTTCCTCAAATACAGCTGTCAGAGCCTCTTTTACAGAACCCTCCTGTAATACGTTGTGAAGGTTGCAGTACTCAAGAAGTTTGAAGTAGCCCATAGAACCGCCTGCCTGGCAAAGCTTGTAGTAGTTGTCCCATGCTGCCTTGCGGTCTTTGCTCATCTGTGTATAGAACTCAAATGCACCGATCTGAGCCATCGCATACTCTACATAGTAGAACGGGTAGAGGAAGATGTGCTGTTTCTGCATCCAGAAACCGCCCTGCTCTAAGAACTCATTTCCGTCATATGCTCTCCACGGCATGTACTCTTTCTCAATCTCATGCCATGCAGCTCTCCACTCCATCGGAGTCATATCCGGATTCTCATATACTCTGTGCTGGAACTCGTCAACACTCACCAGATACGGAATGCCCATCAGAGCATCTGCAAGATGGTCTTTTCTGTAATCGTCTGCCTTTTCTCCGAAGAAACTCTCCATCCACGGATAAGTCCAGAGCTCCATTGCCATCGCATGCATTTCGTTGATCTCGCTTGTGGAATGGAACAGTTCCGGAATCTTCTGGAATTTTGCTGCTGTAAAGCCTGCAAAAGCATGACCTGCCTCGTGTGTGAGAACATTTACGTCCGCATAGGTTCCGTTGAAGTTGGAGAAAATAAACGGTGCATGGTACTGCGGAAGGAATGTGCAGTAACCGCCAACACGTTTGCCCGGCTTCGTCACAAGATCAAACAGATCATACTCAACCATAAAATCAAAGAACTCACCTGCTTCCGGAGCCAACTCACGGTACATCTCCTGTGCTTTTCCTACCATGTAATCACGGTCGCCGATCGGAACTGCATTGCCGTCCGGACTGGAGATAGACTCATCATAATAGTAAAGCTTATCGATACCAAGCGCTTCTCTTCTTCTGTCATATAACTTCGCACAAACCGGAACGATTACTTCACGTACCTGTTTGCGGAATACTTCCAGCTGTTCCGGTGTATAGTCAAATCTGCGGCGTTTTAAGTAACCCATCGGTGTAAAGCTTTCGAAGCCAAGCTTCTTCGCCATACCAACGCGAATCTTTACTAATTCGGAATAAATCTCATCTACCTTCGGAGCAATGGACTCATAAAGAGCCGCCCATGCCTGGAATGCGCCCTTACGAATCTCACGGTCTGTGCTCTTCATATGCTTTAAAAGACCGTAAGTCGTGCACATCTCACCATTGAATTCGATGGAAGCAGCTGCCACTGTTTTGGAGTACAGGTTTGCAAGATCTGCCTCTTTTACCATATCGTCTACCACTGCTTCGCTGGATAAAAGCTGCTGTGCTTCCATATTCTGGATAATAATGGAACCGAATTCCTCTTCAAAATCCTTTTTGAACGGAGAATTCAGGATCACGGATCCCATCTCTTTTACAACGATTCCGTACTTCGGCATATTTGCATTGAAGAATGCATTTTCTGCCGCATAATATTCATCAAGCATATTGATCGTGTTGCGGACATGAACAACCTTCTGAGAAGTTGACAGTTCGATATCTGTCTGCACATAATCCATATATGCGTTTTTAAATTCCTCGTAAGTTTTTGCATTTTTTAATGTCTCGATGTCAGCCTTTACTCTGTCCATCGCTGCGTCCATATCCGGGCGAACATACTGAAGATCTGCAAATTTTACCATGATATTATTTACCCCTTTCATTTTGTTCAGTGTGATACTACTTTTCACTGCACGCAACATCATGTTTTTTCAGAAACTCTTTGACACTCTCGTCCCACTCCCGCTCCAGGGTCTTATCCATCGTGAAAATATTCAGCGATGTGCCTGTTACGACCGTCATCTCATTATTTTCATACAGGACGTTCAGATAAAGACCTCCAACCGAATCCGGAGACATCCCCGGTACATAGTTTTCCACGAATCTCTCTTTTCCATCAGGCGAAAGCATAAATACGATTCGGAAACTCTCCGGCAAACGTTTTCCTTTGATCAAAGAAAAACAGAACGGTTTGAGCACTTTCCACGCAGAGAATTCCTCAATCTGGTTCTCCTCCAGCTCTTCATCGGAATAATATCCGTGACGGACACGACCGTCGATCGTGAAGCTGTTGAACGTGGTAATGTTCACTTCCCTCACTAAAAACCGGTCGAATAAATCGCCCAAAAATAAGCCGGATGTAAACGCTTTCTGTTCCTCAATCTTTAACGCTACCATATGAGTTCCTCCTTCAAGTCTCCAACCTTAATTGTACACCAGATGGAAGAATTATACAAGAAAAAGCCGATCAAAAAGACCGACTTTCCTTCCAATTAATCTTCATGACTGCCCATAAAGACCGCATCATAAATCTCAAAAAAATCCGCTTCCGCCAGAGGTCCTGCATCAAGTTCCAGCGAATCCCAGAACTCCTTATCCCCTGTCAGCGGGTGGTCCGATTTGTACATCTGATAAGATGTATGGAATGCTTCATTTTTCTTCTCCTGGATCATTTCCTCCTTGCGAAGTCTGGTAGCTTCCTCATCATAATCATTGATGCACTTCAGAATATAATATTTCCCGGAATCAGCAACAATCCCGCTTATTTCTCTCATTTCCAGACCATACGCAGCCGATTCGTATTCTTTCCCCATGAGCCCATAAGTAAGCTGTTTTTTCATTTCTTCCGACTCTGAATACTCATTGGCAATCGCATAAAAATCCGCACCGTCTTCCAAGACCTTTGCCAAAACTTCCGCTGCCATATCTGCAGTCGAAACTTCAATCTGGGCAACTTCAATGACTTTCGCCTCACTGTCACTGACCTCCAGATTTGCACTTCCCGTCAAGTGGTCCACCAGCCTCTCAGCAAGACAATAATCTGTATACAATGTACTCACTTGTTCTTTCGTCAATTCAAATTCCGCTGCATGACTGCTTCCCAATGCATCAAAATACCGTTCCGCAGCATCCTTAACCAGATCCTTTTCCAAACTGGTCAGCTCAATTTTCTGATCCCTCGCCATATTGCTCATCGTCTTTAATTCGATCAGGAAATCATGAACCTGCGACAACAAAACTGTTTCAAACGGAGTCCCCTTATCATCCACAGCAGCACTCCACAGTTCCTCTGTATATACCTCTTCATATCGCAGACGCTCTGTCGAGAGAATGACCATCGTCTCCGCTTTCCCATATTCCCGTTCTTCTTTTCCAATCGGAGTCAATGTCTCCGCAACACTGCATCCAGACAACATCGCGACCGCCGCCGCACAAGCCAGGCTGGCACGCCAAAACCTCTTATTCTTTATCATGCAAACTTCCTCTATTCTAAATATATCTGCTTCAATATCATTCGCAGATTATATTCTATCACATTTCGCTCCCAATTCACAGAAATTTGCTTCCAACAGCAGCTTCAAAATCTTCAGCGGTCCCTGATTCACATTGGAATCTGCCATAAATCTTGCCGCCTCTTTCACTTCTGCGCGGGCATTGGCCACTGCAAAGCTGTAATATGCCTGCTCTAACATTTCCATATCGTTCATCTGGTCTCCGAAGACCATGGTTTCCTCCGGAAGGATTCCAAGCTCTTCCTGAAGAGTTTTCAATGCGACACCTTTGCTCAAAGCCGGATCAAACACATCCACCCACTGGTGTCCTGCGAATGTTACTTTGCACTGCTTTCCGTATTTCTCTTTCAGGAACTCAGCCACTTCTTCCGGAACGCCATCCATGATACAGCCGGCTACTTTCAGAATCGTATCATCCAACTCCAAGATGTTTTCCACCTGAACAACTTTGTTACGGTATCCTTTTTCGATCCAGTCGATAAATTTCTGGTCTTTGGACTGTGTATACACACAGTCAGCCGCGTCAAACATAACCTGCATGCCTGCTGCGTACATATCTTCTGCAATTTGTGCTGCCAGCCTTTTATCAAAATCTGTAAAGAATTTCTTTTTTCCCTCGTAATCCAGGTAATAGCCGTTTCCTGCGATCAGATAAACATCTTCAAGAACCGGTCCGAAAATATGCTTCATGCTGCCAACCGGTCTTCCGCTGGCTCCTGCAAATGCGATTCCCTGTTCTTTTAATTTGTGGATCACTTCATAAAGCTCCGGATGCAGGGAGCTGGAACCGTCCACCACGAGAGTTCCGTCTACATCTGATGCGATTAATTTTATCATAACTTTTTCATCTCCTGATATACCATACTGATCGGAAGTCCCATCACATTGGCATAGGAACCCTTGAGACCTTTAATATAGCGTCCGAAGAATCCTTGAACGGCGTACGCTCCTGCTTTGTCCATTGGCTCCTCGCTGTTTGCGTACTCCAGAATCTCGCCCTCTGTCATCGGATACACTTCTACGTCTGTCGCATCGAAGAAATTGCAAACCGTATCTTCTGCTCCGTTTTCCCCTTTCAATACCATGCAAACGCCGGTATAAACCTGATGGGCGCGACCTTCAATGCTACGGATCATTTCTGCAGCTTCTTCGTGATCATGCGGCTTTCCTAAAATCTTTCCGTCTACAGCCACGACTGTATCAGATCCGATCACCAGAGTTCCTGCTTTCTGGTCTTTTGCAACATCTTCTGCCTTTTGTCTGGAAAGCTCCATCACAACTTCGCCCGGTACTGTGGACGTCACAACCTCTTCCACATGGCTGACAATCACCTCCGGCTCAATTCCGATCTGTCTGAGAAGTTCCAAACGTCTCGGTGAAGCGGAAGCCAATACTATTTTTTTGAAATCCATATTATCCTCTTTCGGCTCAAAAAGGGAAGACCAAATAGAAATCCTCCATGGCCTCCCCTTTAAAATTCATAAATTAATTAGAATGCAAGCTTCTCTTCGAAGTAGTTCTTGAGCTCAGCGATCGGAATACGAACCTGCTCCATTGTGTCTCTGTCACGTACTGTAACAGCGCCATCCTCTGCGGACTCGAAATCATATGTTACGCAGAACGGAGTACCGATCTCATCCTGTCTTCTGTATCTCTTACCGATGTTTCCTCTGTCATCGAACTCACAGTTGTAGTACTTGGAAAGCTCAGCATAGATTGCCTCAGCGCCTTCGTTGAGCTTCTTAGAAAGCGGAAGAACAGCAACCTTAACCGGAGCGATCGCCGGATGGAAATGAAGAACAGTTCTTACATCACCCTCGTTGATCTCTTCCTCATCGTATGCTGCGCAAAGGAATGCAAGAGTTACACGGTCTGCACCAAGAGACGGCTCGATAACGTACGGGATGTACTTCTCTTTGCTCTCATCATCGAAGTAGGACATATCCTGACCGGATACGTTCTGGTGCTGTGTTAAGTCGTAGTCAGTTCTGTCTGCGATACCCCAAAGCTCGCCCCAGCCGAACGGGAATAAGAACTCGATATCTGTAGTTGCTTTACTATAGAAGGAAAGCTCTTCCGGAGAATGGTCACGAACGCGCATCTCTTCCGGTTTGATACCAAGTGTCTGTAACCAGTCGATGCAGTACTGTTTCCAGTATGCGAACCACTCAAGGTCTGTATCCGGTTTGCAGAAGAACTCTAACTCCATCTGCTCGAACTCACGTGTACGGAATGTGAAGTTACCCGGTGTGATCTCGTTACGGAAAGATTTACCAACCTGGCCGATACCGAACGGAACTTTCTTTCTGGATGTTCTCTGAACGTTCTTGAAGTTTACGAAGATACCCTGAGCTGTCTCCGGTCTTAAATATACAACGTTCTTCGCATCCTCTGTAATACCCTGGAATGTCTTGAACATCAGGTTGAACTGACGGATGTCTGTGAAATCATGCTTACCGCAGCTCGGGCAGTTGATGTTATGCTCATCGATATACTCTTTCATCTGCTCGTTTGTCCAGCCATCGATACCGCCTGCATTTTCAACGCCGTTTTCTGCCATGTAATCTTCGATCAGCTTATCTGCACGGAAACGCTCTTTACAAGCTTTACAATCCATAAGCGGATCGGAGAAGCTGCCGATATGACCGGACGCTACCCATGTCTGTGTATTCATAAGGATCGCACAGTCAACACCTACGTTGTACGGGTTCTCCTGAATAAATTTCTTCCACCATGCACGTTTTACGTTGTTCTTTAATTCCACACCAAGATTACCATAATCCCATGTATTTGCAAGACCACCGTAAATCTCGGAACCCGGGTATACAAAACCTCTGGATTTCGCAAGTGCTA
>SVDR01000060.1 GCA_015057755.1 Lachnoclostridium sp. | reverse complement strand
CCAGTGTGTAGAGGATGGTGCAGCCGCCGGTTTGAGCATTGTTAGTGATATATTCAATATTTGTGATGGTTCCAATCACGGCAGTATAGTGATTCATTGGTTACCTCCCTTTTAATCTGCCAGGAAACCAGACTGTATCTTGGTTTAGGAGAAAGCAAAACAAGAGAACTTATTAGAAAAGAATATTTCGGCTGCAGAATTGGTAACAGGCTGTATTCGAATAAATTACTGTTATGTGCTATGAATAATGTTTAGTTATGATACACAGAACTCTATGTGAGGAATTGTTTCCTCATACAAGAGAAGTTTAAGACTTGAATCTTTATTCATAAGTATACATGTCTTAAAATAATGAGGATTTCGAGCAAATAAAATTTAGTTGTACACTGCTTTGTAAAACCTTTGTTTTAGCAGGAATTATGGGCCAACATTCCGCGCACGAAAAAAATACTGTACAAATTTTAGTTGTAAAGTAAACCTAAATATTATACATATATAGAGAGAAAACCTTGTAAATTCAAGACTTTTGGGTAAGGAAGTTGCTAAGCAGATGGCTGGAAAGTAGGTTGTTCGAGTCTGAAAGACGAAGAAGAACCATATCTTGGAAGCTATGCAGCGTTGCTTAGCGAACCGAGCTTGAAAAGCGATGGTGAGGTTAGCAACAGTCGTATGGCTGGCAAATAATTCAATTGAATTACTGAGGCAGATGATCAGAAATGGTCATCTGCCTTTTTGTATTATGGCTCTTTGTCAAGAGCTGGGGTAAAGATTTTTTTCGACTCTGTGTCAAGAGTTGGGGTAAAAAATTATTTTCGAGATATAGGTTTTTTCCTATGTCTCGTTTTACGTTAAGGCAAGGAATGTGCGATTCCTAAAATTGTCAAAGTTCCGGTAACCAAAGGCATTACGTTTGATTACCTTGATTAAGTTGTTGGTTCCCTGGGTATAACCGTTTGTATATGGCTACAATGATTGAAGATAATTTTTGGTTCTGTGAACTTGAAAATTAGGAAATATCGAAAAATCAGGCATAAGTAAAAAAGATTCTGTATAGATTATAATTAGAAACCCCTTGACAAATTTTGATATTCAAAGTATTATAAAGATATAGTTTGAATTTCAAACTATTTGCAATAAGCGATAGAAAGCTGAAAATAGATATTTAGCTGAAAATTAATTTGTAAAGTGCAGGGAACGACTATGACAGCCAGAATTGCAGGAATCGGTGCATATGTACCGGAGATGATTGTGACAAATGACGATCTGTCGAAGATCGTTGAGACAAGTGATGAGTGGATTTCCAGCCGCACCGGAATCAAGGAGCGACGAATTTCCACGAAAGAAGGAACCTCAGATCTGGCGGCAGAGGCGGCCAGACGTGCACTTGATGCAGCAGGAGTGAAACCGGAGGAGTTGGATCTGATCGTTCTCGGAACTTCTTCACCGGACTGCAATTACCCGAGCGGAGCATGTGAGGTTCAGGCAAAGATTGGAGCAGTGAACGCAGCAGCGTTTGATGTATCAGCCGCATGTGCGGGCTTTATTTTTGCTTTGAATATTGTTCAGGGATTTTTTAAATCCGGAATTTATCAGACGGCACTAATCATCGGTGCTGAAACATTAGGCAAAGTTGTGGATTGGAGCGATCGATCTTCCTGCGTCCTGTTTGGGGATGGTGCGGGCGCTGCGGTGCTGAAAAATGACAAATCCGGTGTGATTGATATGGTGATGGGTTCTGATGGCACAAAAGGTGATGCATTGAAATGTGTGTCCAGAACCATGGGAAATTTCCTGACAGGTACAAAACCGCAAATCGGATTTATGACTATGGATGGACAGGAAGTGTTTAAGTTTGCCGTAAAACGAGTCCCGGAAAGTATCGATACGCTGATGAAACGGAATAACGTGGCAAAGGAGGACATCAAATTTTATGTTCTTCATCAGGCCAATGAGCGTATTGTGGAAGCGGTTGCCAGAAGAATGAAAGAGCCGATGGACAAGTTCCCGATGACCATAGCAAAATATGGCAATACATCCACAGCATCTATTCCGCTTTTGCTGGACGACATGTTGAAAAATGGAAGGTTGGAAGAAGGGGATAAGATCATTATGTCCGGCTTCGGGGCGGGTATGACTTGGGGGGCCGTGCTTCTGGAGTGGAAATCCGTGTAAACACAAGATAAAATGCGAGTCTGCCTGGCGGACTCGATTTTATAAAATCGATGCTTTGAAAATCAAAATAATATATAAAAGGAGATTTTAATGATGTTAGAGAAGATGAAAGAATTAATCGCAGACCAGTTAGGCATTGATGCCGAGACAATTACAGCAGAGTCCAAGTTCAAAGAGGACCTTGGTGTCGATTCCCTTGATTTATTTGAGCTTGTTATGGCTCTCGAGGACGAGTACTCTGTAGAAATCCCGGCTGAAGACCTTCAGAAGATGGCTGCAGTAGGCGATGTTATGAACTATTTAAAAGAAAAGGATGTAGAGGCGTAATCCTGAAACTGCAGCAGATTGCTGGTCACAGGACGTGTCCGGCATCTTTGGGAACACAGAATTTTTGGAAGTGAGCAGAAAATATGAAGACTAGAATTACTCAATTACTAGGAATTGAATACCCCATCATTCAGGGTGGAATGGCCTGGGTTGCAGAGCATAACCTGGCAGCGGCTGTTTCTGAGGCGGGCGGCCTGGGACTGATCGGAGCGGCCAGTGCACCGGCAGAATGGGTTCGTGATGAAATCAGAAAAGTGAAGAAAATGACTAATAAGCCGTTTGGTGTCAATATCATGCTGATGAGTCCGTATGCAGACGATGTAGCGAAAGTCGTTGTGGAAGAAGGGGTAAAGGTCGTAACGACCGGAGCCGGAAATCCGGGCAAATATATGAAGATGTGGAAAGATGCCGGAATCAAGGTAATTCCGGTCGTTGCATCTGTTGCACTGGCAAGAATGATGGAGAAGGCAGGTGCCGACGCGGTTGTCGCAGAAGGAACCGAGTCCGGCGGACATATTGGTGAGGCGACAACCATGACACTGGTTCCGCAGGTTGTCGATGCAGTATCCATTCCGATTATTGCAGCAGGCGGTATTGCAGACGGACGTGGAATTGCAGCAGCGTTTATGCTGGGAGCTGAAGCCGTTCAGTTGGGTACTAAATTTGTGGTTGCGAAGGAATCCATAGTACATGATAACTATAAACAGCGTGTACTCAAGGCGAAAGATATTGATTCTGCCGTTACTGGAAGAACCCATGGACATCCGGTACGCTGTCTGAGAAATCAGATGACAAGAGAGTATGCGCGTCTGGAGGCAGAGGGAAAGGGCTTTGAGGAGTTGGAGTATCTGACTGTTGGTACATTAAGAAAAGCTGTCGTAGAAGGTGACGTGACAAACGGAACGGTTATGGCAGGACAGATTGCAGGCATGGTTACAAAAGAGCAAACCTGTAAAGAAATGATCGAGGAAATGATGGAGCAGGCTGTAAAGCTGCTGGGGAGATGATCATGGGAAAGACAGCATTTATTTTTCCGGGCCAGGGTGCACAAGTTTGTGGCATGGGCCAGGACTTTTATGAGAAGACAGAAATCGGACGTCAGATTTTCGACAGAGCATCCGAATTATTAGGATTTTCTGTTCAGGAACTTTGTTTTGAGCCGAATGACAGATTAGATATCACAGAGTATACACAGGCTGCGATGGTGACTGCCAGCGTGGCAATGCTCAAAGTGATGGAAGATATGGGAATCAAGGCTGATGTGACAGCAGGTTTAAGTCTTGGAGAATACTGTGCACTGGTGGCAGCAGGTGTGATGAGCGTAGATGACGCGATTAAGACGGTTCGCCGCAGAGGCATTCTCATGCAGGAAGCAGTTCCGGCCGGTGTCGGCGGAATGCGCGCAGTGCTTGGAATGACTGCGGAGCAGACCAATACGGTTGTAGACCCGATTGAAAATGTACAGGTGGCAAACTATAACTGTCCGGGTCAGATTGTTATTTCTGGAAAACTGGATGCCGTAGAGCTTGCAGCTGCAAAATTGAAGGAGGCAGGTGCAAGACGTGTGCTTCCGTTAAATGTAAGCGGCCCTTTCCATTCCTGCTTACTGGAAGAAGCAGGAGCAAAACTGGGCGAGTATCTTGCAGATGTGGCTGTGAATGAGCCTATGATTCCGTATGTGGCGAATGTGACTGCAAAGTATGTGACATCCGCAGCAGATGTGAAACCGCTTTTGGAGAAGCAGGTATCTTCTTCCGTACGCTGGCAGCAGAGTGTGGAGGAGATGATCGCAGATGGTGTGGACCGTTTCATCGAAATTGGACCGGGCAAGACATTATCTGGATTTATTAAGAAAATTGATCGTACTGTGACGGTTTTAAATATTGAGAAAGTAGAAGATCTTGAAAAATTGAAATAAAGCAAGAAAGCGCAGAAGTGTTATATAGGCACATGAGTGCTTTGAAAATCAGAATAAAAATGCCGGGACTTGGGACCGGAGAATTTAGGAGTGAATGAGTTATGGATTTAACCGGAAAGATTGCCCTTGTCACAGGTGCAAGCCGTGGTATCGGCCGACAGATTGCAGTGACACTGGCAGGATATGGCGCGACGGTAGTCGTAAACTATAATGGTTCCCAGGCGAAGGCTGAGGAAGTTGTAAAGGAAATCGAGGCCAATGGCGGTAATGCAGAAGCAGTTCAGTGTAACGTTGCCGAGCTTGATAAGGCAAAGGAGCTGATCGACGGAGTGGTGAAGACCTATGGTGGTCTGGACATTCTGGTAAACAATGCAGGAATTACAAGAGATAACCTGATTATGAAAATGTCCGAGGAGGATTTTGATTCGGTTGTATCCACAAACTTAAAGGGTACATTCAACTGTGTGAAGCATGCTGCAAGACAGATGTTAAAGCAGAAATCCGGCCGTATCATCAACATTTCCTCCGTTTCCGGAGTGATGGGAAATGCAGGTCAGGCAAACTACTGTGCATCTAAGGCCGGTGTGATCGGCCTCACAAAGTCTGTTGCGAGAGAGCTTGGAAGCCGTGGAATCACATCCAACGCGGTAGCACCGGGTTTCATTGAGACAGAAATGACATCCGTTCTTCCGGAAGATGTGAAGAAAGCGATGGGTGAGCAGATTCCGCTCAAACGTTTTGGACAGACACAGGATATCGCAGAGACCGTTGCATTTTTGGCATCCGACAAAGCCGGATATATCACCGGACAGGTCATCCAGGTTGATGGCGGAATGGCGACGTAAGATGGACAGATTAAAGGAGAGTTAAAGTATGAACAGAGTTGTAGTAACTGGTCTGGGAGCAATCACTCCGATCGGAAACGATGTAGATACATTCTGGAACGGTCTGAAAGAGAAAAAACTCGGTTTCGGACCGATCACAGCGTTTGATACCACAGATTACAAGGCGAAATTAGCTGCTGAGGTAAAAGAATTTGATGCGAAGCAGTATATGGATTCGAAGGCTGCAAGACGTATGGAGCGTTTTTCACAGTTTGCCGTTGCTGCAGCGAAGATGGCGCTGGATGATGCGAAGATCAACATGGAAGAGGAAGATCCGTTCCGTGTTGGTGTCAGCCTTGGTTCTGGTGTCGGAAGCTTACAGATTATTGAAAAAGAGCATACGAAATTAGTAGAAAAAGGCCCGGGCCGTGTAAATCCGCTGATGGTTCCGTTAATGATCGGAAATATGGCAGCAGCTAACGTATCCATCCAGTTTGGTTTAAAGGGAAAGAGCATTGATGTTGTAACAGCATGTGCATCCGGAACAAACAGCATTGGTGAGGCGATGCGCACCATCCAGTATGGAGATGCGGATGTTATGGTTGCAGGCGGCGCAGAAGCATGCGTGACTCCGCTTGGTGTGGCAGGTTTCTCAGGTCTGACAGCTCTTTCTACATCCGAGGATCCGACTCGCGCCTCCATTCCGTTCGATGCGGAGAGAGGCGGATTTGTGATTGGTGAAGGCGCAGGTATCGTAGTTCTGGAATCTTTAGAGCATGCGAAAGCCCGCGGAGCCAAAATTTACGCAGAGTTAGTGGGTTACGGCTCCACGAGTGACGCATACCACATCACCTCTCCGTCGGAGGATGGAAGCGGTGCAGCAAAGGCGATGCTCCATGCGATTCATGATGCAGGCATTCAGCCGGAGCAGATTGATTATGTAAATGCACATGGTACAGCGACTCATCACAACGATCTCTTTGAGACAAAAGCAATTAAGCTGGCACTGGGCGATCATGCACATAAAGTAAAAATTAACTCCACAAAGTCGATGATCGGTCATCTACTCGGCGCAGCAGGCGGTGTGGAGCTGATCACTTGCGTGAAATCCATCGAAGAGGGTTATGTTCATGCGACTGCAGGTCTCATGGTGGATGATCCGGAGTGCGATCTTGACTATACAAAGGATGAAGGTGTAAGCATGGAAATTAACTATGCGATCACTAATTCCCTGGGCTTTGGCGGACATAATGCCAGCCTGATCGTGAAGAAATTCGAAGAGCAAGGAGTTCGCTCATGGAAATTAAAGATATCATCGAATTAATGAAAGCAGTTTCCGACAATGGTCTTACAAAATTTGAACTGGAGCAGGGCGATACAAAGATTGTCATGAAAAGTGAGAAGAAGATTGTGACGGTTTCCGGTCCGGCAGCAATGGAAGGCCCGATGGCGGCTGCGCAGACACATGTGCCGACGGCAGAACTTTCCGGAAATATCATCTCCTGTCCGTTGGTTGGAACGTTCTATGCATCTCCGTCTCCAGAGGCTGAGTGTTTCGTTAAAGTGGGCGACCATGTGAAAAAAGGTCAGGTAGTCGGAATTGTTGAGGCTATGAAGCTGATGAATGAGATTGAAAGCGAATATGACGGTGTCGTGGAGGAAATCCTTGTAAATAATGAGGATACAGTGGAATACGGCCAGCCGTTGTTTGTGATTCGCTAGTGATAGAGAGCTTTGGGCGGAAAAAGCGCCTTGCGCAGGCAGATTGGCGTGCATTCGGTCCGTGCTCAGGAGGATAGAACATGTTAGGAATCAAAGAAATTCAGGAAATCATTCCGCACAGACATCCGTTTCTTCTAATTGATTGTATCGAAGAACTGGAACCGGGTGTGCGCGCAGTCGGTTATAAATGTGTCACATATAATGAGCCTCAGTTCGAGGGTCATTTTCCGCAGGAGTCGGTTATGCCGGGGGTTCTGATCGTGGAGGCTCTGGCACAGACAGGCGCTGTTGCAATCTTAAGCGTAGAAGAAAATAAAGGTAAGATTGCATTTTTCGGTGGAATGAACAGTGTAAGATTTAAGAGAAAAGTCGTTCCGGGCGATAAACTTCGCCTGGAGTGCGAGATCATTAAGCGGAAGGGCCCAGTCGGCGTTGGCAAAGCAGTGGCGACGGTTGACGGAAAAGTGGCTGTTTCTGCAGAACTGACATTTGCCGTTTCCTAGTGCTCGGCAAAAATGGAAATAGATTGGTTAGGCTGGTGAAAATATGTTTCAGAAAATTCTGATCGCAAACCGTGGCGAGATCGCGGTCCGCATTATCCGTGCATGCAGAGAAATGGGAATCAAAACAGTTGCCGTTTATTCTGAGGCAGATAAAGAGGCGCTCCATACGATGTTGGCTGACGAGGCCATTTGCATTGGACCGGCAGCTTCTACAGAGAGTTATCTGGACATGGAGAGAGTTCTTTCTGCATGTGTGGCTATGAAGGCAGATGCCATTCATCCGGGATTTGGTTTTTTATCGGAAAATGCACGTTTTGCTGAACTCTGTGAAAAGTGCGGAATCCGCTTTATCGGTCCGTCTGCGGACATTATCAACAAAATGGGAAATAAGTCCGAGGCCAGAAAGACCATGATCGAGGCAGGAGTTCCGGTTGTGCCGGGCAGCAAAGAGCCTGTGTTTACACCCGAAGAAGGATTAAAGACCGCAATAGAAATCGGATTTCCGGTCATGATCAAAGCGTCCAGTGGCGGCGGTGGAAAAGGTATGCGTATTTCCAGGTCAGAAGAGGATTTTGAGGCCAATTTTTTAAATGCACAGATGGAATCCGTAAAAGGATTTTCCGACAATACCATGTATATCGAACGATTCGTAGAGCGTCCAAGACATATCGAATTTCAGATTCTGGCTGACAGCCATGGAAACGTGATTCATCTGGGTGAGCGTGACTGCTCCATTCAGAGACGTCATCAGAAGGTGCTGGAGGAATCCCCATCCGTGGCGATTTCAGAAGATCTCAGGGCTCGTATGGGCAAAATGGCAGTTCGTGCGGCAAAAGCGGTCGGATATGAAAATGCGGGTACCATCGAATTCCTGTTGGACAAGAGCGGGAACTTCTATTTTATGGAGATGAATACCAGAATTCAGGTGGAACATCCGGTCACAGAGGCAGTTACAGACGTGGATCTGATCAAAGAACAGATTCGGATCGCTGTCGGTGAGGCGATTTCCGTGAAACAGGAAGATATTAAAATTAACGGTCATGCGATTGAGTGCAGAATCAATGCAGAGAACCCGGAAAAGAACTTCATGCCATGTCCGGGTACCATTTCAGAACTTCATCTGCCGGGTGGATGTGGCGTGCGTGTCGATACGGCGGTGTACAATCATTACGCGATTCCGACAAATTATGATTCTATGATTTTAAAGCTGATCGTGCATGATAAAGACAGGGAGTCGGCCATTGCGAAGATGCGCAGTGCCCTTGGCGAACTGGTCATTGAAGGAATTAAGACGAATCTGGATTTCCAGTATGAAATTTTGAGTGATCCGGATTTCGAGATGGGAAATGTGGATACGGATTTCATTCCGACTCATTTTCCGGAGTATTGCAAGTAGGATTTGTCAGATCCGGATGGACGTGAAAGAGAGGATGTTTTCGCATGTTTAAAAATATGTTTAAAAAAACATATACAAAAATAGATACGAAATACTATGCATCAGAAAAAAGTGCAGAACAAGACGGACAGCCGGAGAAGGCCATCAAAGAGGGGACGGCGGAGGAGCAGAGCAGCCCACAGATTCCGGTTGACCTCTGGCGTAAGTGTAACAAGTGCGGGAAACCGATTTATGTGGAGGATGTATATTCCAATCATAACATCTGTCCCAAATGTGGAGGATATTTCCGCATCAGCGCGTATCGCAGGATCAAATTACTGGCGGACCAGGGTTCTTTTGAGGAATGGGATAAAGAAATGGAGATTTCTAATCCAATCCAGTTCCCTGGTTATGAAAAAAAAATCCTCGCGGCACGGGAAAAAACGAACTTGAACGAGGCAATCGTCACAGGTCGTGTGCGCATCGGAGGATATCCGACTGCCATGTGTGTGTGCGATGCCAGATTTTTAATGAGCAGCATGGGCCATAACGTGGGCGAAAAGATTACCCGCGCGGTGGAGCGTGCAACAGAAGAGAAACTGCCGGTTATTATATTTGCATGTTCTGGCGGTGCCAGAATGCAGGAGGGAATGGTTTCCCTGATGCAGATGGCGAAGACATCCGCGGCGTTAAAGCGTCACCATGAGGCGGGACAGTTGTTTATCAGCGTTCTTACGGATCCGACGACCGGCGGTGTTACAGCAAGTTTTGCGATGCTTGGTGATATCATTCTGGCAGAGCCAGGTGCACTCATTGGGTTTGCAGGACCGAGAGTTATCGAACAGACCATTGGTCAGAAACTTCCGGAAGGCTTTCAGAAGGCAGAGTTTCTGATGGAACATGGCTTCATTGATAAGATTGTGAAGCGTGAAGAGATGAAAGAGACGCTGACACAGATTCTGAAGCTACACGGCGGGGGAGTGGAAGGTGTGGAAGAGATTTTGGAAGGTGGCAAAGAATACCAGGAAAAAGATTGTGTTGTCGCGGTGGAGGGTGTCCGCGCAGTAAAGAGTCAGGCAAAAGGAATGATCCGCAGCGCATGGGATTCCGTACAGCTTTCCAGAAAATCCGATCGTCTTGTGGCATCGGACTATGTTCATGCATTGTTTGACGATTTCATGGAGTTCCATGGAGATCGCTATTTCAAAGATGACGGCGCAATCATTGGCGGTATTGCAAGCTTTCATGGAATGCCTGTTACCGTCATCGGTCAGGAAAAAGGAAAGACTACAAAAGAGAATATTTTCCGCAACTTTGGTATGCCGTCTCCGGAGGGATATCGAAAAGCGCTGCGTCTCATGAAACAGGCGGAGTCTTTTGGTCGCCCAATCATCTGTTTGATCGACACACCTGGCGCGTTCTGCGGAATTGAGGCAGAAGAGCGTGGACAGGGCGAGGCTATCGCGCGAAATCTGTTTGAAATGTCAGCGCTGAAAGTTCCGGTTCTGTCCATCGTGATTGGTGAAGGCGGCAGCGGCGGTGCACTGGCGATGGCCGTAGCCAATGAAGTCTGGATGTTGGAAAATGCAATTTATTCCATCTTATCTCCGGAAGGTTTTGCGTCCATTCTCTGGAAGGACAGTAAAAAAGCGGATGTGGCGGCAAAAGTCATGAAAATCACTGCTGGAGAGTTGAAAGAACTTGGTATCATCGAACGGGTAATTCCGGAAGAAGAACCTGCAAGTCTGGAGACGCTTCCGCAGATCTGTGCAATTCTGGATCAGTCTATAGAAGAATTTTTTGAAACATGGAGCAGCTGCAACGAAGATGAGATCGTGAATAGCAGATATGACAGATTCCGTCAGTATTAATGAAAGGTTAAAGGAAACATATTATGGAAAAGAAGGCAGTGTTAAAACCGTTGACAATCGGGCATTTGACAGCAAAGCGGCCGATCATTCAAGGCGGAATGGGTGTGGGAATCAGTCTTTCTTCACTGGCAGGAGCCGTTGCTAAGGCAGGTGGAATCGGAATCATGTCCACAGCACAGATTGGTTTTAAGCGTCCGGATTTTGCTAAAAATCCAATGGATGCGAATTTAAAAGCTATCCAGGAGGAATTTGCAAAGGCGAGAGCGATCGCTCCGCAGGGAATTCTCGGATTCAATATCATGGTTGCGACCAAAGAGTATGGGCGTTATGTGAAAGAGGCCGTGAAGGCTGATGCGAATGTGATCATTTCCGGTGCCGGACTTCCGATTGATATGCCCAAATTCGTGGCAGAAGCGGAAGAGGAGCTTCGCGCAGAAGGAAAGATGGAACCGGAGTTCATGGGAACAGGTGCCGGCGAGGAGATGGAGCCGTGTAAAAAACGCCGTACGATGATTGCGCCGATCGTTTCTTCTGTAAAATCGGCCATGGTCATCTGTCGTATGTGGGATCGTAGACATAAAACAGCACCGGATTTCGTCGTTATTGAAGGTCCGTGTGCAGGCGGACATCTCGGATTTTCCCGTGAACAGCTGACAGATCTCGGCGTTGATACGGAAAAGGTGTCCGAAACATATAAGCAGGCGGAATATGAAGAGGAAATTCGCAGTATCATGAAGACCGTGAAGGAATTTGCAGATAAATATGAAAAAGAAATTCCGATCATTGTGGCAGGGGGCATTTATGACCATAAGGATGTCATGCGCCAGGTGGAGCTGGGCGTGGATGGTGTTCAGGTTGCCACTCGTTTTGTGACAACTGAAGAATGTGATGCAGATCCTGCCTATAAGCAGGCGTACATTGATGCCAAGGAAGCAGATATCGTGATTGTGAAGAGCCCGGTCGGAATGCCAGGACGCGCAATAAAAAATAAATTCCTGGAGCGTGTGCAGAAAGGAAGTGTTCCTGTAACCCATTGTTTTGGCTGTCTGGCAAACTGTAATGCGGCAGAAACTCCGTATTGTATTACCAGAGCTCTGATCAATGCGGCAGAGGGGCGTTTGGACGATGCGCTGGTGTTCTGCGGAAGCAATGCATATCGCAGTAAGAAGATTGAGACAGTTCCGGATGTGATGATGGAGCTTTGTGGAGAGGCATAAAATAAGAATAAATCCCACGATTTTGTCATAGAGCTTTGACAGAAGGGTGGGATTTTTATGTTGAAAAACCATACGTCACTACAGAAGAATCCATTGGACTTGAAAGAATAGAACGTGCATTTAAATGAACCTCGCAGATGAAGAAAACATTTGCGAGGTTTTCTGTTTTTGTATGAAAACCTCCATCCTGCGTACAATACATCTAAACGAATGTACATGAAAAATAAAATGGAGGCATTTATCATGGACGTATCAGAAAGACTTCAAAAAAACGGCGTAGTTCCGATTGTAGTGATACATGACACAAAAGATGCAGCACCGTTGGCGAACGCTCTCGTGGAAGGTGGCCTTCCGTGTGCAGAAGTGACATTCCGAACAGAAGCAGCGGAAGAATCCATTCGTGTAATGGCTTCTGAATTTCCGGATATGTTTGTCGGTGCCGGAACGATTCTTACAAAAGATCAGGTAGAACGTGCAGTAACTGCAGGTGCCAGATTTATTGTTACTCCAGGCTTCGATCCGGAAATTGTAGATTATTGCCTTTTAAGAAAAATTCCAGTCTATCCGGGATGTGTCACACCGTCTGATGTTGCACAGGCAGTGAAAAGAGGTATTAAAGTAATTAAATTCTTTCCGGCAGAGCAATTCGGCGGCGTAGCAACAATGAAAGCACTGGCGGCTCCGTATGCAGGCATAAAATTCATGCCAACAGGCGGTATCAGTGCGAAAAACCTTGAGAATTATCTTAGTTTTGATAAAATAATAGCATGTGGTGGAAGCTGGATGGTAAAAGAGGATCTCTTAAAATCGGGCAGCTTTGAAAAAGTCAAAAATCTGGCGGAAGAAGCGGTACAGCTTGTCGCGAACATTAGAAGCAAATCATAAGAGGTGTGGACATGAAGAAGTTTATGG
>SVDR01000059.1 GCA_015057755.1 Lachnoclostridium sp. | reverse complement strand
TAGCAAGAATACCGATGTATCAAGCATTGGGTACCATTAAAATTGATACAAACGCAAAAGCCGTGGCTATGATTGCCAATGAGATAAAGCAGTTGTAATACTGACAAATTCCAATTTGTCGACCTACTTGTACCCACTTTGTAGACACACGGCAGACAGTGTGCATTTCTCCTTGTATTTATTAGCTTTTGAGACGGGGTTAGTTTTCGAATCCCGTCTCGTGCTTTTTTTGCGCGTAAAACAATGAGAACTGCAAAGAAAACGGCAGGAAATGTAACGATGTGCTTGCACATGAGGAACATTTCCTGCCGTTTTCTTTATAGGACGAATGTCCGCGACCGACATGTAGCGTTAGCGGAATGGAGGTGCAGTTCTCATTGTTTTGTATTATCATAGTGCGAATGCACGCGACCGAGCTGAAACGAAGTGGAAGCGAGGTGCGCACTGCTCATTCGTTTTCTTTATAGGACGCAAGGTGAATTGACCATAAGGTCAAGAGAAGGCCCTCTGGAGGGAATGTCCGCGACCGACATGGAGCGCCAGCGGAATGGAGGTGCAGTTCTCATTATCTTTAATCTTCCACACTTCTTTGTCTGTCTCTTGACAAATCTCCCCAATCGCAGTACCATAACTATATAATGATATATAATGATATATGAGGAATGCGGCTTATGAAAGTAATTGGTATTGGTGACAATGTATGTGACAAATATGAGCATCTGAAGATGATGTTCCCGGGCGGCCAGGCAATGAACTTTGCAGTTTATGCCAAAATGCTGGGAGCGGATGCATCCTATATGGGCGTGTTCGGCCGTGATGAAGTGGCGGATCACGTGATCGCGACCCTTGATGAACTTCAGGTGGAGCACAGCCGCTGCCGGCAGTATGACGGAGAAAACGGTTGCGCCAGAGTGACACTGGTGGATGGCGACCGTATCTTCCTAGGGAGCAATCGCGGCGGCATCACAAAGGAAAAACCGCTGGATCTAACAGAGGAAGATCTGGAATATATTGCGCAGTTTTCTCATGTACATACAAGCAACAACAGCCATTTCGACAGTCAGCTGGCAAAGGTGAAATCCACCGGCGTGCCGCTGTCCTATGATTTTTCCTATCGCTGGAATGAACCGGACCGTGTGGAACGCGTGGCACCGTACGCAGATTATGCCTTCCTCTCCTGCGGATCAGTCACGGAAGAAGAAGCCATGGAAATCTGCAAAATGCTGCATACAGCAGGAATTCCGAAGGTGATTGCCACTCGCGGAAGCTATGGCGCGTTGTATTACGACGGTGTGGGATTCTTTTCACAGCCGCCGAAGCTGGTGAAGGCCATCGATACGCTGGGCGCGGGCGATTCCTTTGCTGCAGCATTCCTGCTTTCTTTTACGAAAAGTATGGAACGTGAACCGGAAAAAATGAAAAATGACCGCGCTTTCTATGAGGAAGAGCTGAAAAAAGCACTGGAAGCAGGTGCGGAATTTGCGTCGAAGACCTGCATGGTTCAGGGAGCGTTCGGTCATGGTAAAACATTTGAATAGAAAGAAGGATAAGTATGAATAAAACAGTAAAAGAGATCATTGCGGAAATTAAGGAAACCATGGATGCCCGCGGCGGCCTGAAGCATGTGTATTTTGTAGCATGCGGCGGCTCCAAAGCGGCAATCTTCCCGGGCCTTTATCTGCTTCAGAGCGAGGCGAAGACTTTTGGTGCGACCACATATACAAGCAATGAATTTGTACATGCGACTCCGGCAGAACTGGACGAGCGCTGCGTAGCAGTAATCTGTTCTTTAAAAGCGACACCGGAGACGGTGGAGGCTGTGAAAACGGCCAATGCCAAAGGTGCAGTGACCATCGCTATGACAGGAAACATGCAGACCGGTATGGCACAGGTGGGCCAGTATGTGGTTGTATATTCCAACGGTGACAACCAGATCTACAGCGATTCCAATGGTTCCAATTCCTTGAGGATTGGTTTTGAAATGCTCCATCAGTTCGAAAACTGGGACAAGTATGAGAAGGCGATGGATGCATATCAGTATATTGATGAAATTATTGCGGAAGGCAAAGCAAACCATCTTCCGCTGGCGACTGCATGGGCAGAAAAGGTGAAAGATGAGCCGGTATTTTATGTTCTGGCATCCGGTCCGAACTGGGGCGTTGCGTATTCTATGTGCAGCTGCCATTTTATGGAGATGCAGTGGAAACATGCGATCTGCATGCATACAGGCGAATATTTCCATGGTCCCTTTGAGACAACAGACAAAGAACTTCCGATGATCCTGTTAATGAGCCAGGGCAGAACAAGAGCGCTGGACGAGAGGTGTCTGAAATTCTTAAATACATACGCAGAAAACTTTATTATCATCGATTTTGAGGAGCTGAATAAGGGAAGAATTGATGCGGAAGTGGCAGAATTCTTCAACCCGGTGGTTCTGATCCCGATTGAGAGATATTATGTTGCCCAGATGGCAGAAGTGCGCGGTCACTCCATGGACGACAGAAGATATATGTGGAAGGTTGAATATTAATTGAATGTAATCCGGGCGCCGGGAGCTGCCCGTTCCATAGTTTCCGGCGTCGAATCCTTTATTTAGAATCTTGTGGGAAGATTGCATGCGGGGGAAATGTTCGTGTCATAAAATTTTTTCTTACACATATACTGTTAGTGTCATTCTGATGCGGGGATATGGTTTGTCGACGACCGTAATATCACCGGATCCGCGAGAAAATGTTTTTGGGAAATATAGGAGCCATACGAAGAAAATATGATATAATTCCCTGTTTTAGTGTACATTTCGCCCAGATAGACGATGAGAAAATGATGTTTTTTGGCAAAAAGTATAAAAAATTTAGCAAGATAAAGCAAAAAAGGGTTGCAATATTAAAGGATTCATGTTAGAATGTGAAAAAATCCTCATTGAGGACATTCGATGAGGTAGAAAGTGGTCTTTGAGAAATTGGGAGATCTCAAGGACAAATAAAATAAGAGGTGAGATATTATGACAAAAAAATCCATGCGTTATTTAGCACCTGTTCTGGCTATGTCTATGGTACTTAGCCTTACAGCTTGTGGCGGCGGCGAGAAAGCAGCTGAGACAACAGCAGCAGCAGCTGGCAACGATGCAGCAGCAGCTACAACAGCAGCGGCAGCAGCTGGCAACGATGCAGCTCCGGCAAAAGACACTCTCATCATTGCAACAGCAAACGAGACTCCGTCTTTAACAACAAACCTTCACAACGCAGTAGCTGGTGACTACATGAACAAATTAACACACAACGGTCTTTTCGCACAGGACGCTGATATGAACATCGTTCCGGATCTTTGCGAATCCTATGAGATCGTAAGTGATACAGAGTGGATTTTCAAACTCCATCAGGGTGTTAAATTCCACAATGGCGCTGAAATGAAAGCAGCTGACGTTGTTGCTTCCATCAATTTAGCAAAAGAGTCTCCGGAAGTTGCTCAGTATGGTAAAGCAATCGCTTCCATCGAGGCAGTTGATGATTACACAGTTAAGATCATCACAGATGGCCCGCAGTCCGGTCTTCTTTCCGACCTTACACACCATGGTAACTACGTAGTACCGGCAGACCTTATCGCTTCCGGTCACGACTTCAACAAAGAGCCGATCGGTACTGGCCCATACGTATTCAAAGAGTGGAAGAAGGGTGAGTCCGTAACATTCGAAGCATTTGACGACTACTTCAAAGGCGAAGCTCCGATCGAAACAGTAACATGGAAGATCATTCCGGAAGGTTCCTCCAGAACAATGGCTCTCGAGGCTGGCGAAGTTGATCTTATCGTAGAAGTTGAGTCCACAGACGTTGCCCGTCTGAAAGACAACAGCAAAGTTACTGTATTTGACGGTGCTGGTACATCCCACAACTTCATGATGATCAACAACGAAAGAGCTCCGTTCAATAACAAAGACTTCCGTCATGCTATGAACTGTGCTATCGACAAAGCAGCGATCGTTCAGGTTGCTCTTAACGGCGGCGGTTCCGCATGTGACTCCATGCTTCCGACATGTTTCCCGGGCGCAACAAACGAAGGCGCTTCCACATTTGACGCTGAGAAAGCAAAAGAGTACTTCGCAGCATCCGGTCTTAACGCAGCTGACTGTGGTTTCGACCTTATCTGCTCCGACGATACAAAACTCCGTGTTGGTCAGGTTATCCAGGCTTGCTTAAAAGAGACACTTGGTGTTGACATCACTCTTCAGTCCATGGACCTTGCTACATACCTTGACGTAACAGCTACAGGTGACTACGATGCAGCTATCGGTGGTTACACATCCTCTGGTATGCTTCCGTATGCACAGGGCGTATGGCACTCCGCTTCCATCAACTCCTCCAACAAGACACGTATTGCTGATCCGTACGTTGACGAGTTAATCGAGAAGATGCAGGCTACAGTAGATCCGGAAGCTAACACAGCTATCGTTACTGAGCTCAACAAGTACCTCAACGAGGAAATGCCGCAGATCGCTCTTTACATGAGAAACAACACACGTGCTTACTCTGCAGACCTTAAAGGCTTCAACGTAAACGCTGGTGGTAACACAGATTACTGGACATTCAGCTGGTAAATCATATCAACTCTTACTAATAAGTAATATCGTTAGTTTTAAATGATTTAAAACCGGACCTGTTCATTATGGGCAGGTCCGCTTTTAAGTAAAAAGGTACAATGTAACTAATAACCAAATGATAATGAACGAAAGGAGAGAATAACTTCTTATGATCAAATTTATCATCAAACGTCTCATTGCCCTTATTCCGGTAATCTTAGGCGTTTCCCTTCTCGTATTCTTTATCCTCGACCTGGCTCCGGGTGATCCGGCAAAGACAATCCTTGGTGAGCAGGCTCGTCCGGAGGATATTGCAGCACTTCGTGAAGAGATGGGTCTGAACGATCCGTTCTTAGTACGTTATGGCCGTTATATGTTCAACCTTCTTCAGGGTGACATGGGTGAATCCTATAAAACACGTGATCCGGTATCCTTAGAGATCTTCTCTCGTCTTCCAAATACCGCGACATTAGCACTTGTATCTACAGTAGTAGCGATCGCACTTGCTCTTCCGCTTGGTGTAATTGCCGCAATTAAACAAAACAGCTGGTTCGATGGTATCAGTATGTTCATAGCCCTAATCGGTATCTCAATGCCGATCTTCTGGATGGGTCTCTTACTGATCCTCTTATTCGCTGTTAAACTTGGCTGGTTCCCGGTAGCCGGTGCCGATGCAGGCTGGAAGTCCTTAGTTCTTCCGTCCTTCGCTCTTGGTTTCATGCACATGGCTTCCATCGCTCGTACAACACGTTCCTCTATGTTAGAGACAATTCGTCAGGATTATATCCGTACCGTACGTGCGAAAGGTCTTCCGGAGAACAAAGTTATTATTGACCATGCTCTTCGTAACGCGCTTATCCCGACAACAACAGTTATCGGTCTTCAGATGGGTTCCATGCTTGGTGGTTCCGTATTAACTGAGTCCGTATTCTCCTGGCCGGGTGTTGGCCGTTTCATGATTCAGTCCATTCAGGGTCGTGATATTCCGTCCGTAATGGGTTGTGTAATCATCTTCGCTCTGTCCTTCGCGATCATCAACCTTATCGTTGACCTTATCTATGGTTTCATCGATCCGCGAATCAAGGCACAGTACAAATAAGAAAGGGGGAAATAATTAATGAGCAAAGAAACGAAAAAATCTCAGAGCCAGTTTATGGATACATTTAAACGTCTCTGTCGTAATAAAACAGCCGTTATCGGTTTGATCATCGTTATCGCACTGGCTCTTATCGCTTTATTATCCCCAGTGTTCTATGATTACGATACTCAGATTATTAAAACAAACTATGGTGAGGCTCTTCAGGGGCCGTCTGCTGCACACTGGTTCGGTACAGATGAAATGGGCCGTGATATCTTCAACCGTGTAATGTATGGTTCTACAACTTCTCTTTCCATCGGTCTTGTAACAGTTATTGTAGCACTTACAGGCGGTCTTATCCTTGGTGCTTCTGCTGGTTACTATGGCGGAAAAGTTGATATGGTTATCATGCGTATTATGGATATCTTCCTTGCGGTTCCGGGTACTCTTCTTGCGATCTGTATCGTGGCTTCCCTTGGTAACTCCATTATGAACCTGGTTATTGCCCAGGCCGTATCTTCCATCCCGACATTCTCCCGAGTTGTTCGTGGTGCTGTTATTACAGCCCGTGACGCTGAGTACGTTGAGGCAGCTCGTGCGATCGGTGCAAAAGATGCGCGTATCATTTTCAAAGATGTACTTCCGAACAGCTTAGCTCCGATTATCGTTCAGACTACACTTCAGGTTGCTTCCGTAATCCTGTCCATCGCTGGTCTTTCCTTTATCGGACTTGGTATTCCGGCTCCGAGACCGGAGTGGGGCGCTATGCTGTCTGCATCCCGTGCATACATCCGTGACTACAGCTACATGTGTTTATTCCCAGGTCTTGCTATCATGACTACAATCCTTTCCCTGAACCTTCTGGGCGATGGTCTTCGTGATGCACTTGACCCGAGATTACGTTAAGGAGGTGCCGAGATGAGTGCAAATCAGGCTAATGCAGTAGATATTAAAAATCTCTCTGTTGAGTTCCGTACAGACAGCGGCATTGTTAAAGCTTTAAACAACCTTGATCTTTCCATCGCACACGGAAAAACACTTGGCCTTGTAGGTGAGACAGGTGCAGGTAAGACTACAACAGGTCTTTCCCTCCTTCGTCTGATCCCGAGTCCGCCAGGCGTTATTACAGGCGGTGAGATTTTCTTAGATGGCAAGGACGTTCTTACAATGTCCGAAAAAGAGATGCAGAAGCTTCGTGGTAAATACGTAGCTATGATCTTCCAGGATCCGATGACATCTCTTGACCCGGTTATGACTGTTGAAGACCAGATCGCTGAGGTTATCGCACTTCACGAAGAAGGTACAAAACAGGACGCAATCAATCATGCACGTGAGATGCTCGAGTTAGTAGGTATCCCGGGTGCACGTGGTAACGAGTATCCGCATCAGTTCTCCGGTGGTATGAAGCAGCGTGTAGTTATCGCTATGGCTCTTGCTTGTAACCCGAAGCTTCTGATCGCTGACGAGCCGACAACAGCTCTTGACGTTACAATCCAGGCTCAGGTTCTTGAAATGATGAAAGGCCTGCGCGAGAAATATGACACATCCATGTTAATGATCACACATGACCTTGGTATCGTTGCTGAGATCTGTGACGAAGTATCCATCATCTATGCTGGACACGTTATCGAGCATGGTAACCTTGTGGACATTTTCGAAAATACAAAACATCCGTACACAGAAGGTCTTTTCAACTCTCTTCCGAATATCGAAGACCGTCAGGCTGAATTAAAACCGATCAAAGGTTTAATGCCGGACCCGACAAACCTTCCGGAAGGCTGTGCTTTCTGCGATCGCTGCGATTATGCGAAAGACATCTGCTTCAAGCAGAAACCGGCACGTGTATGGCGTAATGATACTCATTATGTAGAGTGTCACCTCTACAATGAGAATAATATTGGAGAGAAGGTGATTGGTCGATGAGTAATGCACCGTTACTTGAAGTTAAAAACTTAAAGAAATACTTTAATACTCCTCGTGGACTGTTACATGCCGTTGATGATGTTACTTTCACTCTTGAAAGAGGTAAGACTCTCGGCGTGGTAGGTGAGTCCGGTTGTGGTAAATCTACAACAGGCCGTTCCATTTTACGTCTCTTAGAGCCGACAGGCGGTGAAGTTCTTTTCGAAGGTCAGGATATTACAAAACTGTCCAAAGAAGAGATGCGTGCAAAACGTAAAGATATGCAGATCATCTTCCAGGATCCGTATTCTTCTATCAACCCGCGTAAAACAGTTGGCCAGATCATTGCTGACCCGTTAGAGATCAATAAGATCATCACAGATAAAGGTCAGATGGAGAAACGTGTTCGTGAGCTTATGGAAATCGTAGGTCTTGCTGACCGTCTCTATGGCACATACCCGCATGAGCTCGACGGTGGTCGTCGTCAGCGTATCGGTATCGCTCGTGCATTAGCACTTGAGCCGAAGTTCATCGTATGTGATGAGCCGGTATCTGCTCTTGACGTATCCATTCAGGCTCAGATCCTGAACCTGTTAAATCAGCTTCAGAAAGATATGGGACTTACATACATGTTCATTACACATGACCTGTCTGTAGTTAACCATTTCTCTGATGACATCGCTGTAATGTACCTTGGTCGTCTGATCGAGAAAGCTCCGGCTGAAGAGCTCTTCGAAAATCCGACACATCCGTACACACAGGCACTGTTATCCGCTATTCCGGTTCCGCAGCTTCACAATCGTCGTGAGCGTATCTTACTGAAAGGTGAGATCACTTCCCCGATCAACCCGCCGAAGGCATGTCGTTTCGCACAGCGTTGTCCGTACGCAACAGACAGATGCCGCAGCGAAGAGCCGGCTCTCACAGAGATCAAACCGGGTCACTTTGTATCCTGTTTCCTCGTGGAGAAATAAATTTAATAAAGCGGCTTAAGGCCATTAAAAAGGGCGAGATTCCTAGGAGTCTCGCCCTTGATTTTGTTATATTAGCAGTTTTAGAACGGAAGCTGGCTGTTTGAATAATTGCTCTCTTAATCACGGTCGAAAGGAAGTTATGAATTAAGTCGGCTGCAGGCTTTGATCAAGTGATTTTTAAACATGGTGATCTCTTGTGCTGTGGCTCTGTCTTTCAGGCAGATAAAATTCAGACTTACAAAAGTCAGCGGTTCCACAGGAACTGCATGGACGTTATAATGTTCTGCAAAAGAACGCGGTCCCAGGGTGACACCTTTTCCGTTTCGGATTAGATTCATTACTGTAGTAATACCATCGGAACGGTAGATTTTTCCGAGGGTTATGCCAAATTCTTTGCAGAATTCTTTTAAAGATCGATCTTCCATGGAGTTCTCCAGGCCCGTAATATACGAAGTTCCCCCCATTTCTGCAAAAGGCAGAGTTGTACAGGACGCCAGAGGACTGTTCGGCGACATGAGGATGCATTGCTGTTCTGAGAAGAGTTCACAGGAAAAAAAGTTTGCAGAATCCGGAAGCAGCTGTTCCGGCGGAAGTCGATCCAATGCAATATCTACCGTACCGTTTCGCAGCGCCGTAAAGAAATCACCGCCGGCTTCTGTCACAAAGGTTGGTTCGATCTCCGGGTGGTTATCGAAGAAGTCAACGATATCTCCAAAGAGACCGTTGGAGTAAATACGAGTGCTCACAGCAATACGCAAATGTCTCTGGCTTTCGCCACGCAAGATCGAAGCGTTTTGCAGCATCTGATTCCAGGCAACTTCTACGGATAATGCGTCTTTAAAGAATTTCTCTCCCTCAGCCGTGATCATAACGCCCTGGGCTTTTCTCTGGAACAGAGAGAATCCCAGTTCCTGTTCCAGTTTTTTAATTTGAAGAGAAAGGGCCGGCTGGGAAAGAAACAGACTTTCTGCAGCTTTGGAAAAATTTTTATATCGCGCCACTGTAAGAGCGTACTGAATCTGGTTGATGTTCATAGCGGATGCCTCCGTGATCGAAAGATTTTAATCAGCTATTCGAAATTCAGAAATCGTGATCATAAATATTAAAAGCATAAAACACACGAGGTATTTGGAAAACTTATACCTGTATTGTACATAAATATTTCTAATTTGGCAAGTTGTTTTGTATAATATGACCAGAATTTGGTTTGCAATCGATGCCCATGAGAGCAGATACAGAAGGCATATCGGTGAGAAAGGTGGAAATGTTATGAAGGAAAAATTAAAATATTGGCTGACGATTTTTAGTGGAACATTCATTATTGCGTTTGGTGTTTATTTCTTTATGAATCCGTATCATATTATGTGCGGCAGTATGGCAGGTCTCGCGATTGTCCTGACAAATTTTATTCCGCTTTCTCTTTCCGCTATGTCATTGATTCTGAATGTAATCTGTATTATTCTTGCATTCATATTTATTGACAAAGCATTTGGCGTAAAGATTATTCTGATTTCCCTGCTTCTTCCGGCGATTCTTTTCGTTTTCGAGGTGATTTGCCCGAATCCGGAATCACTGACCGGAAATCTTGCGCTGGATGCGATTGCAATGGTTGTTGTTATTTGCTATGGCCAGGCAATTCTCTTCAATGCAAATGCAGCGTCCGGTGGTTTGGATATTATTGCGAAGATGATGAACAAATATCTTCATATGGAACTTGGTAAGGCAATTGTAATTGCAGGTGGTATTACTGTTGCAAGTTCTTATTTCGCATATGACATTCAGACGGTAGTGATCGGTTTCATGACAACTTACTTCAGTGGTATTGCTCTGGATTATTTCATCGATGGTTTCACTGGAAAGATCCGTGTCTGCATTATTTCTCAATATAATGATGAGTTCAAACGTTTTGTAATCGAGGATCTCCAGCGTGGTATTACAGTTTATTCCGCAGTTGGCGGTTATAGTGGTGAGGCGAGGAACGAACTTTGTGCAGTTCTTACTAAGAAAGAATATGGTCAGCTGATGGACTATGTTCAGGGAAAAGATCCGAATGCATTTGTTACCATTGCGAATATTAAGCGTGTTGTGGGCAGCTGGAATACTCCGAAGAGAAGAGTATACTTCTAAATTGATATATGTATGGTGGGTGGTGCTTTCGCAGGAAGGTGCCACCTTTGTTTATAATCAATTGGGAAGAGAAGAGAGAATGAATTCTTTAGTTGACAATTAATTCTTTCTGGTGTTATAATTACACACGCGTTTGACGCATGCGGATGTGGCGGAATGGCAGACGCACCAGCCTTAGGAGCTGGCGGGTAACCGTGGGGGTTCAAGTCCCTTCATCCGCATTGAGAAAAGAGAAAATCGTCGTAGATACTATTCGAGAAAGAGAGTGTCTGCGGCGATTTTTTGTTGCGAAAACGTGACAGAAACAAGCAGAAAAGGGAGAGATGAGACAAATGTTAAAAAGTGTTGTAGATTAGTGTAATAACGCATTGAAATAATTGACTTTATACTCGGGGGAGGGTATAATATTAGTTAATCTATATAGCAAACCTATAGTAAACTCTGGATGAAAATATAATATAGGAGGAGAGTATTATGAGGAAAAAACAATTATTAGCATTAGGATTGGCAACAGCAATGTCCTTTTCAACTGTGATGTCATCTTATGCGGATGAATCAGTTGGCAATGAGAGCGAAGATGTTGTGGAGAATCCGGAAGATCAGAGCAATTGGGTTTCAGGCGGAGAATGGGTAGGTACATCAGAGGGCTGGACTTATGTGATTGATTCTGTGCCGGTTACATACTGCTGGGTAAAGGGTGAGGGAGCACAGTATAGCTGGGTTGATGAATATGGCTATATGGTTACCGGTAAGCAAACAATTGGTGACAAAGTATATTACTTCGGTGATAATGGTTTTACACTTAACGGATGGCATGAAGTGGAAGGCGAATCGTATTACTTTAATAAAGGTCGCATAAAAAAGCATGCATGGGTAGATGAGAATCGTTGTTGGGTAGATGAAAATGGTATCTATGTAAGCGATGGTTGGTATGAAATTGCAGAAGACGTAAACGGCGAACATAATCCAGCATTTTATTACTTTGACAAAATGGGTTTTGTACAAAAAGAGACCTGGGTACCAAGGAATAATGGTGGTGGAGAATCATTCGATGTTACTTGGGTAGATGCAAATGGACGTGAAGTGGAAAATCCAAGTGGTTGGTTAGGAAACGATGAAGATGGCTGGCGTTACTATGATGAAGAGTATGGCATGATAGTAAACGGTTTGTTTAGAATTGAGGGTGAATGGTATTACTTCCATGAAAGTGGTCTTAGAGCATCCAACGAATGGGTGGCTGATGAACAGGGTAGTATCTATATTAGTGCGGATGGAACGATGTTAACAGAAGCATGGGCGCCGAATCCGGATGGAGAAGGCGAAAAGGTTTGGGTTGATAAAGACGGCTATATTGCAGAACCAGACTTTGAAAACCAGAAAACCGCAGTTTCCGATGGAGAATGGATTCCGGACGGTGATTTGTATAAGTATAAATGGAACGATATGGAAATCCAAAACCGTTGGGTCAAGGAGGGCGAGAATTATGCATGGATTGGCTCTGACGGTTATAAGGTATCTGATATAAAGCTTACTTTATACGGTAAAAAATATTACTTTGGCTCTGATGGTTGGATGCTTCGAAACAAGTGGAAAGGAAAAAACTATTACGGAAATAACGGCCACATGTTAACGGAAGAATGGATCACAGATAAAAATGGAACTTGTTGGGTAGATGCTGATGGCAAGTTTGTTACTGGTTGGACAGATATTCCATTCGATATAGATGGTGAGGATAATCCAAACACATATTACTTCTCTGAGGAAGAAGAGGGCGTGATTCCTGGACTGTTGCAGACAGAGGCTTGGGTACCGGGACCGAATGATGATGGAAAAGAAGTGTATGTTGACGAAAATGGTGTTATTGTAAAGAGTGCTTATGTGCCGAATCCGGATGGAGAAGGTGAGGATGTTTTAGTAGATGAAGACGGCTATATTGTAGAACCGGAGCCGGACGATCCAGATACTCCAGACACACCGGACGATCCAGATACTCCAGACACACCGGATACGCCGGACGATCCAGATACTCCAGACACACCGGATACGCCGGATGATCCAGACGATCCAGACACACCGGACGATCCAGATACTCCAGACACACCGGATACGCCGGACGATCCAGATACTCCAGACACACCAGATACGCCGGATGATCCAGACACACCGGACGATCCAGATACTCCAGACACACCGGATACGCCGGACGATCCAGATACTCCAGACACACCAGATACGCCGGACGATCCAGACACACCGGACGATCCAGATACTCCAGACACACCGGATACGCCGGACGATCCAGATACTCCAGACACACCAGATACGCC
>SVDR01000058.1 GCA_015057755.1 Lachnoclostridium sp. | reverse complement strand
AAGGAAGATCTCACCGTTTGCAGTAGCACCTACTGTTGTACCAAGCATGATTGTAACGATGTTACAAAGAGCATTCTGAGCTGTATCAGAAAGTCTGCCTGTAACGCCGGACTCACGGAACAGGTTACCGAGCATAAGCATACCAAGAAGCGGAGCTACGGACGGAAGAAGTAAAGAACAGAACAGTACTACGAATACCGGGAATACAACTTTCTCTACTTTGCTTACCTTACGAAGCTGTTTCATAACGATCTTACGCTCTTTCTCTGTTGTCAGAGCTTTCATGATCGGCGGCTGTACGAGCGGAATCAGCGCCATATAGGAGTACGCTGCAACCGCGATCGGAGCTACCAGCTCCGGAGCCAGGTTGTTAGCGATGTAGATCGCTGTCGGACCGTCAGCACCACCGATGATACCGATGGCTGCACACTCACCCGGTGTGAAGAGACCAGTTGCATTTGCAAGCATGAATGCTACGAAAATACCGAACTGAGCTGCTGCACCAAGAAGTAAGGAGATCGGGTTTGCGATCAACGGACCGAAGTCAGTCATAGCACCTACGCCCATGAAGATCAGACACGGGAATAAGCTGGATTTAACACCGCTGTACATGATTCTGAGAACACCGGACTGATACCAGTTCTCAGCCTCATTCATAAGACCTGCTAACGGAAGGTTAGCGAGGAACATACCAAAAGCGATCGGAAGCAGGAGGAGCGGTTCAAACTGCTTTACGATAGCCATGTATAATAAAACGAAGGAGATCAAGATCATTACGGCCTGCTGCCATGTGATAGCTGCAAAACCGGACTGAGCCAGTAACTCTCCAAATACTGAGAATACGTTCACGTGGCACCTCCTACTAGTTTAATGTAACCAGTACTGCACCTGTATCTACGGAATCACCGTTGCTTACGCTGATGGATGCTACTGTACCAGCTGCCGGAGCTACGATTTCTGTTTCCATCTTCATAGCTTCCATAACAACTACGCACTGACCGAATGTTACAGCATCGCCAACTTTAACTTTGATGTCGAGAACTTTACCCGGCATCGGAGCTTCTACTGTTGTTGCGCCTGCTGCTGCCGGAGCCGGTGCTGCTGCCGGTGCTGGAGCCGGTGCCGGAGCCGGAGCCGGTGCTGCTACTGGAGCCGGAGCCGGTGCTGCTGCTACCGGTGCCGGTGCTGCTGCGATGATCGGAGCGGAAGCTACTGCTGCTGCACCTCTGTCAAGCGGCATACGGCCGTCTACTCTCTCGATTTCGATCTCATATTTCTTTCCATTTAATGTTGCTACATATTTCATATCAAATACATCCTTTCCTTTTTAATACTCTTTCCTTTTGTTTTACAGAGTTTGCCTTTACAGCTCTTTGATGCTTACTACACGAACGTCACCGTCACCTGACAATCTTGCTTCTTCAGTAATTGCTGCTACAAGTACTGCATAAGCTTCTTCATCGATTGCCGGTACCGGAGCCGCTGCAGCCGCAGCTGCTGCTGCCTTCGGGGCTTCTGGTTTGATGATTGTATTGATAACTTTAGAAATGATTACGATAGAAATCGCAATACACGCTAAACATGTAAATACAACCAGAATTCCCAGAGCGGAAATTACCATAGAATCCGCAATGGTCATTGTCTGCCCAGTCCACATAAACTCACCGCACCTCCTTCATTTTCGTTTCACTTCTGAAACCTTAAGTAAATGTGAAATTCCGTATCGTGGAATGCGTTCCATATTTTTCTCAGCGCATAAGGGTGCCTGACATAAAAACACCCACATCTAGCTTTCCTATATGAAATTCCCACAATATCTTAGTGTCAGTATACCAGTTTTCACCCTAAAAGTCAACAAAGCGCCTCCAAAAAGAAAGTCCTTTTTCCAATACAATCTTCTTATAATTGAAAGCATCTTGTTTACTTTCTTAACTGTCGAACAATTCATTGACACCCTCTTCTTCTTATTATAAAATATAAGATAATCGTTATCCTGAAAGGAGTCTGTTATTATGAAAAAGATTGAAAAAGTTACCCTCATCGGCCTCGGTGCCATGGGTGTTTTCTTCGCTCCGAGAATTTCCGCAAAACTTGGTGCGAATTTCCGTATTTTAGCAAACGGCGAAAGAAAAGATCGTCTTGAAAAGCGCGGCGTTACTGTAAACGGTATCAATTACCATTTCCCGATCATCACTCCGGATGTGGAAGGTGACCCGGCTGATCTTGTGATCATCGCAGTAAAAGGCTACGATCTTCCGCAGGCAATCGCAGATATCAAGAACCAGGTTGGACCGGATACGATTATCCTTTCTGTATTAAATGGTGTGGAAAGCGAGAAGCAGGTAGCGGCTGTCTACGGCTGGGAGCATATGCTCTACTCCTACATGCGTGTCAGCATCGTTATGAAAGACGGTAAGACAGATTTCAATCCGGAACTGGGCGTGATCCGTTTTGGCGACGCAAAAAACGATCCGGAAAATCTTTCTGAAAATGTTCTCGCATGTAAAGAGCTTTTTGATGCCTGCAATATCAAGAACAAAGTTGACGACGATATGTTAAAGGGCATCTGGTTCAAATTCATGTGCAACGTTGCAGAAAATATGACATGTGCGATGTTTGGTGTACCGTTCGGCGCATTCCAGAAGAGCGACGATGCCAACTATTTTAGAAACAAAGCTATGTGGGAAGTAATCAGCATTGCCAATAAACTCGGCATCGAGATCGGACAGTCCGAAGTAGACCGTCAGAACCACACCCTCGGCCGCATTCCGTATGAAAACATGCCGTCCACATTACAGGACTTAAAGAATGGAAAACACACAGAAGTGGACATGTTCGCAGGTACTGTTGTAAGACTCGGTAAAGAACTCGGCGTGGAAACTCCGATCTGTGAGATGTTCTATCACGGCATCCGTCTGATCGAAGCAAGAATGTTTGGCGAAATCTAATCTCATATATAAAAAAAGTGCTGTATGGTTGCCTTATGGTCCATACAGCACTTTTCTGTTATTCATCCCATGTGATCAAATTATTCCAGAGCAGCGCACCTGTCTTTTCCTCTGTCAGAACGTACGCGCGGGCAGAATCCTCTTTCGCCCCCAGCATATACTCCTTTCGGAACGGGAAATGCGTCCATTTCCCCGAGATCACCGTTACTCCCATTTCTGCTTCGATCTCCCAGGATAAAGTCTCTCCTAGTATACTTTCCGTCTGATATATAAACTCACCGTCCAGCAGATTATCCACATACACTCCGGATTTATCCGTTTTAACAAATCCCTTCGCCGGCGCATTCAGATAATAGTGGTAGCCGGTTCTGCCTTCCCCGTTCATTTTTCCGTTTTTCCAGAGACCTTCCGCAAACGTGTAACGAGGTTCATCGAGAACCATCGCCTGAATCGCATGACATTCTCCTTCCGGTTTTCCATTTTCAAACGAACCGTAAAAAACAGTATTGTATCTGGTCAGCACCATTCCATCCATCTTTTCATCCTGAGTCAGCGGCTCCAGGCTCCGGATTACCATTCCGTCCTCATACGCAGTTTCCCTGTAGCAATATTTTTCACCGGATAATGTCTCAGCAAGCAAGTCATTCAACGCCTGTTCATTTTCATTGAGCAGTCTGGCTGTCTCCGCATATCTGCCATCCTCCATGGTTTCATAGAGCGCAGACAGCAGTTCCTCTTCCGTCCTGCTGACCGGCAGCTCTTTCTGTACGATCTGCGCAGTCGTTTCAACCGTTTGTTTTTTTATCGCTGCTCGGCCCTGTCCTCCATTTCCAACTCCCAATACAGAAATAACGATCGCGATCACAGCAACTGCTGCAAGCCCCCACACAGCCCTGTTCCTTTTCATACTCTCCCCTGTTCCAGGCTGTTTCTCTTTCTTCAATCTCTCAATCCTTTCAAAATGCAAAATGATATCTCATATAAATAACAGGTTTCCTACCCCTATTTTAGCAAAAAGAGATGTCCACAATCAACCATCAATTGCAGACATCTCTGTTATTTTTACATTTTTAAGCTTTTCGTAATTGTTTATTACTTATTTTGTAAGTTTGAAGGAGCTCTTTAAGGAAACGATACGGTTGTAAACCGGCTTTCCTTCTACGCTGTCCTTGCAGTCCACACAGTAGAAACCGTTTCTCACAAACTGGAAGCTGTCGTAAGCCTTTGCGTCCATTAACATCGGCTCAACAAATGCTTTCACGATTGTCTTGGAGTTCGGGTTCAGGTTCAGGGAACCGTCTTCGTTCAGCTTACCCTTCTCTTCATCTACGATGTTCTCATAGAGACGGCACTCAACTTCACCGGCTGTCGGAGCAGCTACCCAGTGAATCGTACCCTTAACTTTACGCGCATTGAAACCAGAACCGCTCTTTGTCTCCGGATCGTATGTGCAGTGAACCACTGTCACATTGCCGTCTTCATCTGTCTCATAACCTGTGCATGTTACGAAGTAAGCGCTCATCAGGCGAACTTCGTTGCCCGGGAACAGACGGAAGTATTTCTTCGGCGGCTCGATCATAAAGTCTTCTCTTTCGATGTAAAGTTCACGGGAGAACGGAACCATTCTCTCGCCCATCTCCGGATTCTCAAGGTTGTTCGGAACTGGTAACATCTCAGTCTGACCTTCCGGATAGTTGTCGATCACAAGCTTGATCGGATCAAGAACTGCCATCATACGCGGTTTCTTTAACTTGAGATCCTCACGGATACAGTACTCAAGCATCGCATAATCTACGGAGCTGTTTGCCTTGGAAACGCCAACGAGATCAACGAACATACGGAGAGCCTCCGGTGTGTAACCTCTTCTTCTTAATGCAGCGATGGAAACGAGACGCGGATCATCCCAGCCGTCTACGATACCGTCTTCTACTAATTTCTTGATATATCTCTTGCCTGTAACAACGTTTGTCAGGTACAGCTTTGCGAACTCGATCTGGCGCGGCGGATTCTCAAACTCACATTCTCTTACCACCCAGTCATATAACGGTCTGTGATCCTCGAACTCAAGAGTACAGATAGAGTGTGTGATATTTTCGATCGCATCCTCGATCGGATGAGCGAAGTCGTACATCGGATAGATGCACCATTTATCGCCTGTGTTGTGGTGATGCATGTGAGCCACACGGTAAATAACCGGGTCACGCATGTTGATATTCGGGGAAGCCATATCGATCTTTGCGCGAAGAACTTTCTCACCGTCTTTATAAACGCCGTTTCTCATATCCTCGAACATCTTTAAGTTCTCTTCCACGCTTCTGTCACGGTACGGGCTGTTTTTACCCGGTGTATTGAAGTCGCCACGATACTCTCTGATCTGCTCCGCAGTTAAATCACATACGAATGCTTTGCCTTTCTTAATAAGAAGAACTGCACACTCGTACATCTTCTCGAAGTAGTCAGATGCAAAGAACAGTCTGTCGTCAAATTCTGCGCCAAGCCACTTTACGTCAGCAATGATGGACTCTACATACTCAGTTTTTTCTTTTGTCGGGTTTGTATCATCAAAGCGGAGGTTGAACTTACCGCCATACTCTTTTGCAAGTCCGGAGTTTAAGATAATGGACTTTGCATGTCCGATATGAAGGTAGCCGTTCGGCTCCGGTGGGAATCTGGTCTGGACGTGATTATATACTCCCTCTGCGAGGTCTTTGTCAATTTCCTGTTCAATAAAATGTTTGGAAACAACTTCTTTTGTTTCCTCTGCTGCATTTACGATTTCAGCCATAATCATTCCTCCAAAATTCATGGTATAATAATGCATTTTAGCATATTTTCTTTTATTATGGAAGAGAAACCTTTTGTTAATTAATTAACACATTGTATTTTTCTCAGTTATTTCCTAAAATTCTGCTCTTTTCTTTCTTTTATTCGTACTTTCTGATACTATCTTGCCAATTTAGCGCATACTATGTTATAATCCAACCATAGGAATTGATATTTTATTAACAATCCATTTTTATAAAGGAAGGTACATGACTATGACAATTAGAAATGATGTTAGAAAAATCGCCCTGATTGGAACCGGTATGGTAGGTATGAGTTTTGCATACTGCCTGTTAAATCAGACCATCTGTGATGAACTGGTTTTGATCGATATTGACCCAAAGAAATCTGCCGGCGAGGCAATGGATCTGAACCACGGTCTTGCATTTGCTCCTGGCAACATGAAAATCTACGCTGGTACTTATGAAGATTGTCATGATGCAGATATCGTTACGATCTGCGCCGGAGTTGCTCAGAAACCGGGTGAAACCCGTCTGGATCTTTTAAAACGCAACACAGCTGTATTTAAATCGATCGTTGATCCGGTTGTCGAATCCGGTTTCTCCGGTATTTTCCTGATCGCGACCAATCCGGTTGATATCATGGCGCGTATCACTCAGAAATTATCCGGATTCCCGAAAGAGCGTGTTATCGGAAGCGGTACAGCTCTCGACTCTGCAAGACTCCGTTATCTGGTTGGTGAATATCTGGATGTGGATCCGCGAAATGTTCACGCATACGTTATGGGTGAACACGGCGACTCTGAGTTTGTTCCGTGGAGCCAGGCATGTCTTGCGACAAAACCGGTTCTGGAAATCTGCGAGGAATCCGGCGGTCAGATTACAAAAGATATGCTGGAAAAGATTTCTGAAGACGTCAAAAATGCAGCTTATGCGATCATCGACGCCAAAAAAGCTACCTACTACGGAATCGGAATGGCTCTGACTCGAATCTGTAAAGCAATCCTGAACAACGAAAACAGTATTTTGACTGTTTCCGCTTGTCTGGATGGTGATTACGGACAGAATGATGTATACGCCGGTGTTCCGTGTATCCTGAACCAGAACGGTATCCGCAGCATTTTACACCTCAGTCTGACAGACGAAGAACAGAAAAAATTTGATCACTCCTGCGAGACTCTGAGACAGTCCTTCGACGGTCTTGGCCTGTAATTCGCACAAGAAAGGCATCGACCATTTTGGCCGATGCCTTTTATCATGCAGCTTTTGAATTGTTAATTACAGATCCAGGTCAATGAACTCGAAATCATCTTCCTCTTCTGTTTCTTCTTCCTTGGAAACTTCTTCTTCCTCAATCTCGATCATATCAAGATCATCTTCTGTTTCCTCAACCGGAGCTTTCGCTTTTTCTGCTTTTCTGCGCTCTGTCGGAATAAATTCTTTTACTTCCTCTTCTTCTGACGCAGATTTCTTTGGTTTTCTTACTATAAGAGAAATTACCAGCAATACTGCGAGAAGAACTGCTGTACCTCCCAGAACTGCCATGATCCAGCCACGTGTCTTGTACTCGGCAAGAAGTTCCTTGTAAGTCTCAGCAAGCTCTGTGTATTTTGCTCTTAAATCTGCAGCATCCGGATCCTGGAAGTATCTCTGCAGTGTCATTTCTTTCTGATCATAACGGTAGAAGCTGCGCTCGCCATCCTCATTCTGTCCGTATACTACGCAGTACTCCGGAGCCGCATCCGTTCTGGAATTCCAGATCCAGCCATGAACCGTATGGTTTCCGATATCGATCGTACACTCAGCAAATCCTTCCGGAAGCGCCACATCACTCGGAATCTGTTCCGGCGGAAGCACAATGATCTGCTTTTCTGCCATACGAACGGTTACATACGGAGAAAGGATATTGGAATCCGGATCAAACAGGAAGAAATCGCCCTCTCCGCTTTCATTTGTCATGTAAAGAAGAACATTGCCCTTCGCATCTGCTGCAGCCTGAACAGCCTGACCGTCATATGTGAAGTCTGTTACTGTGAAACCTTCCGGTAACAGAGATGCATCAAAGGACGGAGCTACCTGCCAGTTTCCGTCTTCCACATTTGTTGCGGAACCGCCGGATGTAACCGGAGCAGATGTCTCACCTGCAGACTCTGTCGGGAGTTCTTCTGTCTTTGTTACAAGAATGGTATATGTCTTTGTTGTCTCTCCGTCTTCTGCTGTAACTTTACATGTGATCGTATTGTCGCCAAGCTGAAGACCTTCGTTGCCGCTTACAGAAACGCTCGCCTTGTCATGGTTTGCCGGAGCACTGACTGTCAGTTTCTCAACATCCGGACCGACAACTGCTGTGTACTCTGTCACATCGGCGCTGAATGCCGGTGTCAGTTCTCCCGGAGAAATAGTTAATCCGGATAACGCAGCGTCTTTGGAATAAGTAACCGGTGCATTTACCTTTACCGCGGAACTTCCCACATGGTCAATGGTCACCACCTGAGAGTTTGCATCATACACTTCCTGAGAAGTAACTTTAATGTTTGTTGTACCTGCTTTTAATGCTTTAAACTTTAATGTGAACGTAAATGTTGTCTGATTCTCAGACTCCATTGCTCCGATCACACGGATGGAGCCTGCACCGCCGTTGGCACTGGTTCCGCTCACGAACTGCAGAGCCGAGGAATCATACTGCAGACGCACATCGGATGCACCAAGAGCTGCACCGTCGGAGGATGCGATCTTCATTTTTACAGATACCTGCTCGCCTACTGTGACAGACGGATCAGAGAATGTAATCTTACCGGTCGCTGCGTGTGCTGTCAGCATCTGCATCGGTACGGCTGCGATGAACAGGAACAGTACCATGAACATCGCTGCCAGTCTCTTTATTCTTCTATTCATATTTCAAAATCTCCTTATGTTCCAATCCTCTTACTGACCGAAGATTGCTTTCTGAATGGCAGTTGCATCTGCTGATGTAACTTTACCGTCTCCATTCATATCTGCAGCGTTCAGCGCTGCACCACTTAATACATTCTGTCCAAGAATCTGCTTATTTATAAGCATCAGATCCAGAATCGTCACAGAACCGTCACCGTTGCAGTCACCCTTTTTCAGGTTCGTCGTCTGAGCTGCCTGGGTCTGCGTTTCCGGAGCCGCTGTCTCCTGCGCTGCAGGAGCCTGTGTCTGCGGTGCAGTTGTCTCAGCCGGAGCCTGCGTCTGCGGAGCCGTTGTCTCCTGTACTGCAGGGGCCTGTGTCTGTACGCCTGTGACTGCGGACGGCGCCTGTGTTCCGTTTGATGTCATGCTGCCTGTGGATCCGCTCGGACCTACACCGATCTGAACATCCTGACTTCCTCCCGGAGCCTCCGGTCTTACCACAGAAACAGATGTATCAGCCGGAGCCGTTGTTTCCGAAACTGTCGCGCCCGGACCGCCCGGTCCATTGCTTGTGCTTCCGGATGCAGAACCTGCTGCGCCCGGACCGACGGAAGATCCCGGTGTCGTACTGTATCCCGGTCCGACATTGACCGTCGGAGCATTGGACTGACGCACTACATTTAACTTATAGGTACGTACTGTACCGTTTTCCGCCTTAACTTCCACAGAAATCGTATTGTTTCCACTCTGCAGTTCCACTTTTCCGGTTCCGGAAACAGTCGCCTTGGAATCCAGCGCAGATGCCTTAACTTCCACACGCTCTACAGATGGATTTACAATAATATCGTAACTTTCTGTGTTCATATTGAATGTCGGAGTCAGTGCATAACCCGTCACAGTAAGACCGGAAAGTTTATTGTTCGGGCTTCCGCTTCCTGTCGGTTTTGCACATGCCGTCTCCGGCATATTGTTGTACACCGGGATTTTAAATACCAGTGTTTCATTCTTCATCGCATCGGTATATGCGCGGGCCAGTTTCGCACCCTCTCCGGCTGCACCCTCGATGTTTGTCATATACTGATGTTTATACAGATTGCTTCCCTGTACATTGAACTTCTTTAAATAAAAGGTATCCTGCCCCTGTTTTACGTAGTTCTCTCCATAATATAAGGAACCGCCGATGATGGACTTCTCAATGGAGTTCCATGGACGACCGTAAGAACCGCTCTGGGATGCATACCATAAACCTCTGGTTACCGCAGACATATTGCCCGCCTGATAAGCACCTACGTTAAAGAAGTTGTAATAGCCTTTATATCCGGCTGTGTTACCGGAAATACTTCCGGATGTACCCTTGCCCTGCTCCTGAATGATCATCGCGCAAAGAACGTACGGATTGACACCGGACTGAGCTGCTGCTTTCATAATAATATCAACATAGCTCTGTCCCTCCGGTACCGGAGATGTGGTTGAAGCACCTGTATTGTCTCCCGTGATCGAAGACGCATCCATACCCGGACCATATTCTACATTCGGAACAGCAAGTACATTCGTTTCTCTCGCACTCACTACCGCAGACGGACCCTCCAGACTTACATTGCCCTGAGAATTTCCGGATGGACTTACAAACTGTACTCCGCTTGACTGTGTTCCGGAAGACGGAGCTTCTGTCTCTGCCGGAGCAGTCTGCTGTGTGCTGCCCGGACCGTCACTGCTTGCGTTCTGGTTTGAAGAACTTGCCCCCGGACCGCCGCTGCTGGTGTTCTTACCGGACGCATCCGGTGCATTAGGACTGCCCGGACCATAATGATTGTCGCTCTCCGAAGCATATGCTCCAGGTCCTGCCGACTGATCCATCGGAGTCTCTGTCACCCCGCCGGACACCACAGATTTCTCCAGAAATGTTCCGCTAACCATACTCTGCAGTCCCTCTTTTGTCTGATGGGCACTGTCATAGTTATGATTCAGGAACTGGAAAATGTAGGTATCATTTAAAAAGTTTCTCGGGTCCATATAGTAGCAGACAATTTCTTCTGAAGCTGCTACCCAGGAGGCTCCGTCGAAACCGGTCCAAACACCGGTATTCCAGTCGTAGGCACCGTATTCCGTTGACTTCCATGAAGAAATGCTGGAATTGCCAACCAGATTTGCACCAACTGCTGCCTCATTTTCAATTACTTCATTCCAATCCAGACCTGTTTTCTGTGCCTGAAAGATCCAGGTCGGATGCTCTGCATGGAGCGTTCTCAAAGAATCCTTGTAACTCTCCGGAAATCCCTGCTGCTTCAGATACTGTTCAAAATCAGAATCTGTAGAAACACTGGCCGGGAATACGATATATTCGGAGGATGCATAGCCCTCTTTTGTCTCTGTTCCGGAAGTAAAACGAATCTTGTACCAGAGTGTTCCTGCGCTGTCTCTCTCTTCTCCAACAACAGTAACGGCTGCTCCATGACTCAATTTCTTTACAATTGCATTTCCTGTTCCCGGACCGCTTCTGACATTCAACGTTGTGGCACCAACCGTAGCCTGTCGGTATGTATCCGCGTATGCTACTCCGGGATTATCATTTAAAAATCCTGACACCCCCGGTAACTGCACCACCATCAGTGCACTCATCAGCGCCGCCAGAATCTGTTTTCCGCGTTTTTTCATCTGTTTTCTCCTCTGTCATCTTTTATTGTTCCAAAAAATGACACCTTACGATATTATACTGACAAATCACCTTTTCTGTCAACTACACATGAAAAAGTTCACAGAATTGCCTCGTTTTACCACAATTTCGTAAGATTTTCTTAAAGAAAAAGAGTGTCCCAAATCCCTTTGAGACACCCCTTCGTATAAACATTATGATTCAACTGTCAGAGTACCAAGTTCATACAGAACCTGCGCAGTTGCATGAATTCCGCTAAAATAACAGGAAAGCTTAAAGTTTTCATTCGGAGCATGGTTATTTTCATCCGGATTGCCATACGGAACGCTGATGGTCGGCATATTTAAAATATCCGTGAATACATAGTTCGGAAGGCTGCCTCCCGCGAGCGGCATGTTAACCGGCTCCACATCATAAGCTTTCTTAATTGCTTCTCTTATTTTCATAATAATAGGAAGAGACGGCTCCGTCACAGAAGCTTCCATCACAGAATATTCACTGAGGACTGCAGTCGGGTTCACTTTTTCTACATGGCGTTTTACCTTCTCGTAAATATCCAGTCCTTTCTGTCCCTGAACCAGACGGATATCAATCTTCGCCTTCGCATGGCACGGAATAATGGTCTTAGAACCATCTCCGCCGTAACCACTGGTAATACCATTGATCGTCAGTGTCGGAAGGAACATCAAATGGCGGTAAAACTCAAACTTATCCTCATGTTTCAGTTTCTTTACGCCATATAATCTGCAAAGTGTCTCCGGATCAAATTCCAGATCTTCGATCATCTTCTGCTGAGCCGGAGAGATCGGAGTGATGGTATCGTAAAATCCTTCGATGGTTGCATGACCATCTTCATCCACCATCGTTGATAACAGTTTTACCATCTGCCATGCTGCATTTTCGATCACACCGCCCTTATTACCGGAGTGATTATCTGTCTCAGCCGTTGTGATATCAATATCAAAAGAAAGGACACCGCGATTACCGTATGTAATCTGCGGAATCGTATCGCTGTACATGCTCCCATCAGAAACGTACATAATATCTGCCTGTAACAGTTCGCGGTTGTGCTCCGCGATCCACGGAAGGCTCGGGCTTCCACTCTCTTCTTCACCGTCAAGGATAAACTTAACATTGACCGGAACATCACCCAGTACCTCCATGTAAGACTGAACCGCCATCACATGTGCCATAAACTGACCTTTATTGTCCGCCACACCACGACCGTATAATTTATCACCGATCACAGTCGGTCTGAACGGCGGTGTGTTCCAAAGCTCCAGCGGTTCTGCCGGCTGCACATCATAATGACCGTAAAATAATACAGTGGGAACATTTTCCTGCTTGGACTTCAGTTCCGCAAAAACTGCCGGTTTGGTCGGGGACTCCAGAATCTGCGCTTTCATTCCAATATTTGTAAACATCTCCATCAGCATCGCACAGCACTCTTCCACGCCAACATTCTGCGCACTGACACTTGGCTGAGATGCAATCTTGATCAATTCCTCTAAATGAACATCGGTAATCGCCTCCAGATAACCATGAATCATTTCCACATTATCTTTTGTCATAGCCATAGTAATTTCCTCCAATAATACTTCACTCTGGCAAACTGCCACTGCTGTTATTATAGCGTTTTCAACAAAATGTTGCAAGCAAAAAACCGCCCATGTGGTTTCCCACATGAGCGGTTTCAATTACCTAGTCAATTATACCGGGTATACTTTGTTCTCTTTGTCAGCTTTAGTCTGATCAACCTTAGTCTGTTTAGCCTCACGTAACTCGAAGAACTCTTTTGCTACTGCCGGGAACAGAGCGTAGGATAATACGTCCTCATCCTGCTGTTTCCACTGAGCAACTTCCTTCTCGAACTTCGGAAGCATCGGCTCAAGAAGATCTGCCGGACGGCATGTGATCGGTGTCTCATCACCGATGATCTTCTTCTGAACTTCTTTGTTGAACGGTTTAACTGTCTGACCGAACTCACCCATCATGATCTTCT
>SVDR01000057.1 GCA_015057755.1 Lachnoclostridium sp. | reverse complement strand
TCCGAATGCGAAGAAATATGACAAGATTTCTATTCAGGAAGTGATCGATAAACAGCTTGCCGTTGTTGATCTGACAGCTTCTATTATGTGTATGGAGCAGAAGATGCCGATGGCAGTATTTTCACTGAAAGAAGAAAATGGTATTGCAAATGCAATGCAGGGGAAAATTAACGGTACGATCGTAACGGCCGAATAAACAGGAGGGTAACAATGAAAGAACAGTTAAAAATTTATGAAGATAAGATGGAAAAAACACTCAACAATCTGTTAGAGGAGTATGCAAGCATCCGTGCAGGCCGTGCGAACCCGCATGTTTTGGACAAGATCAAAGTTGATTACTACGGATCTCCGACACCGATCCAGCAGGTTGGCAACATTTCCGTTCCGGAAGCAAGAATTATCGTGATCCAGCCGTGGGAGAAGAGCTTATTAAAGGCGATCGAAAAGGCGATTCAGGTTTCTGACCTTGGTATCAACCCGAACAACGATGGTTCCTGTATCCGTCTTGTTTTCCCGGAGATGACAGAGGACAGACGTAAAGAACTTTCCAAAGATGTAAAGAAAAAAGGCGAGAATGCAAAAGTTGCGATCCGTAACATCCGCCGTGATGCAAACGATACATTCAAGAAGATGGAGAAGAATGACGAGATCACAGAGGACGAGTTAAAAGAGGCAACAGATAAGATTCAGAAGATCACAGATAAGGCTATCGAAAAGGTAGACAAGGCTGTTGAGAACAAGACAAAGGAAATTCTTACTGTTTAAGACTTGCAGGGGGCAGGGATACCTGCCCCTTATTTTTAAAATATATCGGAGACAATTATGGAAGATAATTTAAAGATTCCTGCCCATGTGGCATTGATTTTAGATGGTAACGGCCGTTGGGCAAAGAAACGCGGACTTCCGCGTCAGATGGGTCACAAAAAGGGCTGTGAGACGGTAGAGCAGATTGTAGAAGATGCTGCAAGACTGGGAATCAAATATTTGACTGTATATGGTTTTTCTACGGAGAACTGGAAACGCCCGGAGGAAGAAGTCGGTGCGCTGATGCAATTGTTCCGTTTTTATGCAAAGAGACTTTTGAAGATTGCGACTGTATCAAATGTCCGAGTTAAGATGATCGGCGAGAGAAGCCGTTTCGCAGAGGACATTATTGAAGGTATCAATCAGTTAGAAGAACAGACAAAAGAAAATACAGGTTTAACCTTTATTATAGCAGTAAACTATGGCGGCAGAGATGAGATTACACGTGCGGTTCGCAAAGTAATGGCAGACTGCAGAGATGGAAAGATCACAGAGGAAGAGATGAATGAGCGCGTATTTGCGTCTTATCTTGATACGGCAGATATTCCGGATCCGGACCTGCTGATCCGTACAAGCGGAGAGCTTCGTCTTTCCAACTATTTGCTATGGCAGTTGGCCTATTCAGAGTTGTATGTTACGGATTGTTTATGGCCGGATTTCAATAAAGAAGAGTTGTTGGAGGCTATTCGACACTACAGCCGCAGAGACCGTCGTTTTGGCGGTGTAAAAACAGAAGCGAAATAAGGAGTGGCAGTATGTTTGGTAAGAGACTTGTAAGCGGAATCGTTCTTGTGATTCTGGCGGCATTTATTTTAATCCAAGGCGGACCTGTTCTGTTCTTCGTTTCGTTGGCACTTTCACTGATCGGATTGTTTGAACTTTACCGGGTTCTAAAGATCGAAAAGGAGATTCCGGGTGTGATCGGTTATCTGGCGGTTTTGGGATATTACCTGATCCTATGGACCGGGCGTTCGGAGTTTGTGACATTTTTTGTAGTGGCACTTGTTCTTGCACTGATGACTGCATATGTATTTACGTTCCCGAAATATCAGACGGAGCACATTACGTCAGCATTATTTGGTGTGTTTTATGTTGGAATTCTGTTATCCTTTGTATATCAGGTTCGAAGTCTTCCAGATGGTAAATTCCTTGTGTGGCTCATTTTACTGGGCTCCTGGGGATGTGATACCTGTGCTTACTGTGTGGGAATGCTGTTTGGCAGACATAAACTTGCACCGAAACTGAGCCCTAAGAAATCCATTGAAGGTGCCGTAGGAGGCATTGTTGGAGCTGCGGTTCTTGGATTTGTATATGGTATGCTGTTCGAAGGTCATATGAACGAAGTGCTCCAGCCTGGATTTACGAGCGCGTGTGCCTGCGCGATCGGTGCAGTCATTTCACAGATTGGAGATTTGGCAGCATCTGCGATCAAAAGAAATCACGATATTAAAGATTACGGTCATCTGATTCCGGGACACGGAGGTATTTTGGACCGTTTTGACAGTATGATCTTTACAGCACCGGCGATTTATTTTGCCATTGTTTTTGTCGGAATGATGTAAGAGAATGAGGAAATAATAATGAAAAAGATTGCGATTCTTGGCTCCACCGGTTCCATTGGAACGCAGACTCTGGATGTGGTGAGAGCGAATGGAGATATTCAGGTTGCAGCAATCGCAGCCGGAAGCAATATTCAGATGCTGGAAACTCAGATCCGTGAGTTTTCCCCGTCTGTATGCGGTGTCTGGGACGAAGAAAAAGCAAAAGAATTGGCTCTGAAGGTTGCGGATACCAATACGAAGATCGTATGCGGCATGGACGGTCTGATGGAAATTGCCGAGATGGAAGGCTATGAGATTCTTGTGACAGCAGTTGTGGGCATGATCGGAATCCGTCCGACGATGGCTGCAATCCGTGCAGGAAAGGACATTGCCCTTGCCAATAAAGAAACGCTGGTTACGGCCGGTCACTTGATCATGCCATTGGTAAAGGAGCGGAATGTTCGTCTGCTTCCGGTGGACAGTGAGCATAGTGCGATCTTTCAGTGTCTGAATGGAGAACATGGAAATAAAATCGATAAGATTTTGCTGACAGCGTCTGGCGGACCGTTCCGTGGATGGACCAGAGAGCAGATGAAACATGTGAAGTTGGAGGACGCTTTAAAGCATCCAAACTGGGCGATGGGAAGAAAGATTACGATCGACAGTTCCACTATGGTCAACAAGGGCCTGGAAGTGATGGAGGCGAAGTGGCTGTTCGATGTAGAGATGGATGATGTACAGGTGGTTGTTCAGCCAAAGAGTATCATCCATTCGATGGTACAGTTTGAAGACGGTGCAGTAATGGCACAGCTTGGCACTCCGGACATGAAGCTTCCGATCCAGTATGCCCTTTATTATCCGGAGCGTCGTCCGATGGGCGGGGATCGACTGGATTTCTGGGCGATGAAGGAAATTACATTTGATAAACCGGATTTTGAAAATTTCCGCGGACTTGCACTTGCATATGAAGCAGGTCGTACAGGCGGTTCTCTTCCGGTCGTATTCAATGCGGCCAATGAGATGGCAGTTGCCAGATTCTTGAACCGAGAGATTTCCTATCTTGAAATTACAGATATCATAGAAGCGTCTATGAAAAATCATAAAACGATCACGAATCCGACTCTGGAGCAGGTTCTTGCTTCGGAGCAGGAAACATATGAATTTATAAAAAACGGCTGGGGCAGATAGTCCCGGCCGTGAAGTCAGAAAGCAGGTGGAATAAGAAGTGATAATGGCACTTCTTGTACTCAGTATGATCGTGCTATTCCATGAACTCGGTCACTTTTTGCTGGCCAGAATCAATGGAATTGCAGTGTTGGAGTTTTCTCTGGGATTCGGACCGCGTCTGTTATCCTGGAAAAACAAAAAGAGCGGAACCAGATATTCAGTCAAATGTATTCCGTTTGGCGGTTCCTGCGCAATGTTAGGTGAGTTTGGAGATGAACCGGAGCTTGAAGATCTGCGTGAGGAATTTGCAGACGGAAAGCATGGAGTTTCTTTTTTTGAAAAATCTCCGCTGGCGAAAATATCCGTAGTGGCAGCCGGCCCTCTGTTCAATTTTATCATGGCGTTTGTATTGGCGATTGCTGTGGTTGCCTGGTCAGGCTGTGATGTTCCAGAAATTGCCCAGGTAGTCGAGGACTGTGCGGCAGAACGGGCCGGTCTCCAGGAGGGAGATATCATTACCAGAGTCGGAAACCGGGATGTCATACTAACCCGCGAGATAATCCTTCATATGTATGTTCATGGAAATGAGGATTTGGCGATACAGTATAAGCGACAAGATCCGGCAGATAGAACATGGGAAATCCATGAAGCTGTTCTGGAATCAGACTATTATTACTATCAGGATGGCAGATATTTTTCCGGGATGAATTTTTATGGTAATCGTCCGGCAACCGAATCTGTATTCACATTGCTGAAATACAGTGCAGCGGAAGTACGGTACAACATATTATCTGTCATTGACAGTTTGGCGATGCTTGGAAAAGGTCAGGTAGAAAAAGACAGCATTGCAGGTCCGGTCCGAATTGTCAATATGATTGATGAGACCGTAGAAACGGTATCTCCGTACGGTGTGGTATATGTGATCATGAACCTCTTTAATCTGATGATCATGTTTTCAGCCAATCTCGGTGTGGTAAACCTGCTTCCGTTTCCTGCATTGGACGGCGGCAGAATCTTATTTCTGCTTTGGGAACTGATAACGGGAAGACCGCTGAATTCGAAATTTGAAAATCTTGTCAATATGATCAGCATGGCAATTTTGATGGCATTTATGGTTTTTGTCATTTTTAATGATCTGACGTTTATTTTTTAGGAGGCGCGTATGTACAGGGAAAATACGAAAGTGATCCAGATTGGCAATCGTGTGATCGGTGGTGGAAATCCGGTCCTGATCCAGTCCATGTGCAATACAAAAACGGAAAATGTAGAGGCAACCGTTGCCCAGATTTTAAAATTGGAAGCAGCAGGATGTGAGATCATCCGTGTGGCTGTTCCAACCATGGAGGCTGCTGCAGCGATCCGTGAGATCAAGAAGCAGATCCATATTCCGCTTGTTGCAGATATCCATTTTGATTACCGCCTTGCGATCGCGGCAATTGAGAGCGGTGCAGATAAGATCCGTATCAATCCGGGCAACATCGGATCTCGTGATCGTGTGCAGGCAGTTGTAGAGACTGCAAAGCAGTATGGAGTTCCGATCCGTGTCGGCGTTAACAGCGGTTCTCTGGAAAAAGAACTGTTAGAAAAATACGGCGGAGTGACAGCAGAAGCGATCGTTGAGAGTGCGAAAAAGCAGATTGCCCTGATCGAAGAGTTTGGATACGATAACATCGTGGTCAGCATCAAATCTTCTGATGTTATGATGTGTGTAAAAGCACATGAATTGATGGCGAAGGAATGTCGTTATCCGCTTCATGTGGGTATCACAGAATCCGGAACCTTATTGTCCGGAAATATCAAATCTTCCGTTGGTCTTGGCATTATTCTTTACGAGGGTATTGGCGATACTATCCGTGTATCTCTGACAGGAGATCCGTTGGAAGAGATCAAGAGTGCGAAACATATATTGAAGGCACTGAAACTTCGTACCGGCGGTATTGAAGTGGTATCATGTCCGACCTGCGGACGTACACAGATCGATCTAATCGGTCTGGCAAATCAGGTAGAAAACATGGTGGCTGATATTGATATGAATATCAAAGTAGCTGTCATGGGATGTGTGGTCAACGGACCTGGCGAGGCGAGAGAGGCTGATATCGGAATCGCCGGCGGAATCGGAGAGGGTCTTTTGATCAAGAAAGGTGAAATCCTTAGAAAAGTACCGGAGAGTGAACTGCTCACAGTTCTCAGAGAAGAGATTCTCAAGATGAAGAAAGAACAGGAATAAGCATGGAAAAACCATTTCTGGAAGTATTTCCGGGCTTACATATCGGAGAGGAACTGAAAGAGCTTCTGAAGCTTGTCATGGTCGAGAAGATTGCCATGCCCAAGGACAGGAGCTCTCTTCGCATTTATATTGTGAGCCCAAGACTGATTCATAAAAAGAATATATACAGCATGGAAGATGGAATCGGAAAGCAGCTGTTTCCGGGTCGGCCTCTTACGGTCAAAATACAGGAGAAGTATCGACTTTCCGCCCAATATACACCAAAGAAGCTGTATGATGTATACAAAGACAGTATCATGCTGGAGTTTAAACAGTATGGTATGATGGAGCATCAGATCCTGCGCAAAGGACAAGTAAACTTTGTAAATGAGGATACGATGGTGATCAGCGTCGAGGATAATCTGATCTATCGCGAACGTTCGATTGAAGTCGGTCGCGTACTGGAAAAAATTTTTGTTGAGCGATGCGGTCTGCCGGTGGAAGTGAGCTTTAAATTTATCGAGGTAGAAAAGGAGAAGCACGAGGAAGAGTTCCAGCCGTTTGGTACCGGTTTTGGCCCAACTCTTGGATTGGAAGATCCGGTTCATGATGGCGGAGGTTATCTGGAGATGGCTGCCGGCGCGGATGTTCCATGGGACAATGGAGCCACACCGAAAACTGCTCCGAAAAAAGAAAATGCAAATCCACCTGCAAAGAAGAACGAAGAAAAGAAAGAGTTTACGAAGAAGAATTTTGGAAATGCCGGAAATACTCCGAAAGGAGAGGCAGGGGAAGGCGAATTCAAGCGCGAAGGCGGATTCAAGCGTGATGGATTCAAAGGACGTATGCCATATAAGAAATCCGAGAATCCGGATGTTCTGTTTGGCCGTGATTTTGAAGGTGAAATTACAGAAATCCGTGAAATTGCAGGAGAGATCGGTGAAGTAACGATTCGCGGACAGATTTTATCTGAGGAGACTCGTGAATTAAAGAGCGGACGGAAACTGACAATTTTTGCGATTACGGACTTTACTGACAGTATCTCTATTAAAATGTTCCTCCGTGAAGATCAGGAAGAAGACGCAAAAAATGCGATCAAAAAAGGCGCATTTATCAAATTAAAAGGTATCACGACCATTGATAAATTCGATGGAGAGCTGACAATCGGTTCCATTGTCGGTATTAAAAGGTGTGAAGATTTTACGACGAAACGTGAAGACAATGCTCCTGTAAAACGAGTAGAACTTCACTGTCACACGAAAATGAGCGATATGGATGGTGTATCCGAAGTCAAGGACATCATCAAGCGCGCAAAAAAATGGGGAATGCCGGCGATCGCGGTTACCGATCATGGCTGTGTACAGGCGTTCCCGGATGCCAGCCATGCATTGGATAAGGGCGATTCATTTAAAGTTATCTACGGTGTGGAAGGCTATCTGGTTGACGATATGAAGGAAATCGTTGAGAACTCAAAAAACCAGAGTCTGGACGGAACCTACGTGGTATTCGATATTGAGACGACCGGATTTTCACCAACGAAGAATCAGATCATTGAGATTGGTGCGGTAAAAGTGGAAAACGGAACCATTACGGATCGCTTCAACGAATTTGTCAATCCGGATGTTCCGATTCCGTTTGAAATTGAGCGACTGACCGGAATTAATGATTCTATGGTTATGGATGCACCTCGGATTGACGTGATCCTTCCTAAATTTTTGGAATTTGTGGGAAAAGCGGCCCTTGTTGCCCACAATGCATCCTTTGATGTGAGTTTCATCAAACACAATGCAGGACAGTTAAATCTGGCATTTAAGCCAACGGTACTTGATACCGTTACTCTGGCGCGAGTTCTGCTTCCGAACCTGAACCGTTATAAACTGGATACGGTTGCAAAAGCATTGAATGTTTCTCTGGAAAATCATCATCGGGCCGTGGATGATGCAGAGGCAACGGCTCAGATCTTTGTAAAGTTTATTGAAATGTTAAAGACTCAGTATGACATGACGCATCTGGATCAGCTGAATCAGTTCAATAAGGCAGACGATGCGACCATTATGAAAATGCCATCGCATCATGTCATTATCCTTGCAAAAAATGATCTTGGCAGAGTAAATCTGTACAGGCTTGTTTCTGAATCGCATGTGCGTTATTTTTCTAGACAGCCGAGAATTCCAAAGAGTCTGCTTCAGGAATGTCGAGAGGGTCTGATCATTGGTACTGCGTGTGAAGCCGGTGAGTTATATCAGGCAATTCTTCGCGATGCCACCGATGCAGATTTACAAAAACTGGTTGATTTCTATGATTTCCTGGAGATTCAGCCGCTTGGCAACGATGTGTTCATGCTTAGGGAAGAGAAAAGTTCGGTAAATTCCATTGAAGATTTAATGGACATTAACTGTAAGATCGTAAACTTGGGTGAGCAATTTAACAAACCGGTTTGCGCAACTTGTGATGTGCATTTCCTGGATCCGGAAGATGAGGTTTATCGCAGGATCCTGATGGCAGGAAAAGGATTTAAAGATGCAGATGACCAGGCACCTTTATATTTACGTACGACCAATGAAATGCTGGAAGAATTCCAGTATTTAGGCAGCGATAAAGCGTATGAGGTTGTTGTAACGAACACGAGAATGATCGCGGATATGTGTGAAAATATTGCACCGGTCCGTCCGGATAAATGTCCGCCGGTCATTGAGGATTCCGATGAGCAGCTTCGTACGATCTGTTATAACCGCGCTCATGAGATGTACGGCGAGAATCTTCCTCAGATCGTAATTGACCGGTTGGAGCGAGAGCTGAACTCGATTATTTCCAACGGTTTCGCTGTTATGTATATCATTGCACAGAAACTGGTTTGGAAATCCAATGAAGACGGTTATCTGGTTGGTTCCCGAGGTTCCGTTGGTTCCTCTTTTGCAGCGACTATGTCCGGTATTACAGAGGTAAATCCGCTGAGTCCGCATTATTATTGTACGAACTGTCATTATTACGATTTTGATTCGGAGGATGTAAAGAAGTTCAGCGGTATGGCGGGATGCGATATGCCGGATAAAAACTGTCCGGTCTGCGGCCTTCCTTTGATGAAAGACGGTTTCGATATTCCGTTCGAGACATTCCTTGGATTCAAAGGTGATAAAGAGCCGGATATCGACTTAAACTTCTCCGGAGAATACCAGTCCCGTGCTCATGATTATACGGAGGTTATCTTCGGAAAAGGTCAGACCTACCGTGCGGGAACCATTGGTACCCTGGCAGAGAAAACTGCCTATGGTTTTGTAAAGAAATATTACGAGGAACGCGGTCAGAGGAAACGAGAAAGTGAGATCAACCGTATTGTCACAGGATGTACCGGCGTCAGACGCACAACCGGTCAGCATCCGGGCGGTATTATCGTACTTCCGCTTGGAGAGAATATTTATTCATTTACTCCGGTTCAGCATCCGGCCAATGATATGACGACCAAAACGGTAACGACACACTTTGACTATCATTCGATTGACCATAACTTATTAAAGCTTGATATTCTCGGACACGATGATCCGACCATGATCCGTATGCTTCAGGACCTGATCGGTCTGGATCCGGTAAAAGATATTCCGCTAGATTCCAGAGAGGTCATGAGCTTATTCCAGAACACATCAGCCCTTGGCATTACACCGGAAGATATCGGTGGATGTAAACTGGGTGCCCTCGGTGTTCCGGAGTTCGGTACAGATTTTGCGATGCAGATGTTGATCGATGCTCAGCCAAAGCATTTCTCAGACCTGGTTCGTATTGCGGGACTTGCCCACGGTACAGACGTTTGGCTGGGCAATGCGCAGACGCTGATTCAGGAAGGAAAGGCAACGATTCAGACAGCAATCTGTACACGAGACGATATCATGGTCTACCTGATTCAAAAGGGCATGGAAGAGGGACTTGCCTTTACGATTATGGAGTCCGTTCGAAAGGGTAAAGGTTTAAAACCGGACTGGGAAGAGGCGATGAAAGCCCATGATGTTCCGGACTGGTATATCTGGTCCTGTAAGAAGATTAAATACATGTTCCCGAAAGCCCATGCGGCAGCGTATGTTATGATGGCGTGGCGAATCGCATATTGCAAGGTGTTTTATCCATTGGCATATTACGCATCCTTCTTTAGTATTCGTGCCAGCGCATTTTCCTATGAGATCATGTGTCTGGGCAGAGAAAAACTGGATCGTCACATTGCAGACTACAAAAGACGGTCGGATTCTCTGTCGAAGAAGGAGCAGGATACCATGCGTGACATGCGTATCGTGCAGGAAATGTACGCCCGCGGTTTTGAATTCCATCAGATGGATGTTTTCAAAGCGAAAGCGAGACATTTTCAGATCATTGATAATAAGCTGATGCCTTCGATCAACAGCATTGACGGCCTTGGTGAAAAGGCGGCAGAGTCTATTGAGGAGGCAGCAAAAGATGGTCCGTTCCTTTCCAAGGAGGATTTCTGTAACAGAACCAAGGTCAGCAAGACCATCTGTGATCTGATGGTAGAACTTGGAATTCTGAAAGATCTTCCGGAGTCCAATCAGTTGTCACTGTTTGATTTATAAGAAAAAGCGTATTTGATACCGAAAACTGAAAACGGTATTGGATACGCTTTTTGTTTGCTTGAGGACTTGACAAATGGATCGAAAATGGTATCATATAGATGTACCCCCTAAGGGTATAAAACAGAAAGGAGAAATAGGATATGGTTCAATATACAGTAACCGGAATGAGCTGTGCAGCCTGCAGTTCCCGAGTGGAAAAAGCTGTCTCTAGTGTACCGGGCGTTACCTCTTGTTCTGTAAGCCTCCTGACAAACTCCATGGGTGTAGAAGGAAATGCATCATCGGAAGCAATTATTGAGGCAGTTGTTAATGCGGGATATGGCGCCTCAGTAAAAGGAGCCTCATCAGAAGCCAGACCGGGTGTTTCCGCAGCCATGAATGAAGATGCTCTGGCAGATAAGGAAACTCCGGTATTAAAAAAGCGTTTACTGACATCGTTGGGCTTTTTGATCGTTCTCATGTATTTTTCCATGGGACATACGATGTGGGGATGGCCTGTACCGGCATTTTTTGAAGAAAATCACATTGCAATGGGATTGCTGCAGCTTTTGTTGTCTGCAATCGTGATGATCATCAACCAAAAGTTTTTTATCAGCGGATTTAAAGGACTTCTCCATAAAGCTCCGAACATGGATACTCTTGTTGCAATGGGATCCGGAGCATCCTTTATTTACAGTACTTACGCATTGTTTATGATGACCGATGCGCAGCTAAAGGGTGACGCTGCGGCGGTAATGTCTTATATGCACGACTTTTATTTTGAGTCGACAGCGATGATCCTGACGTTGATTACAGTGGGCAAGATGCTGGAGGCGCGTTCGAAAGGAAGGACAACCGATGCGTTAAAGAGCTTGATGAAGCTGGCACCGAAAACTGCAACGGTAGTCAGAAATGGCGAAGAAGTGGAAGTTCCGATCGAGCAGGTTAAGAAAGGCGATGTGTTCGTCGTTCGTCCTGGTGAAAATATTCCGGTTGACGGTACGGTGTTAGAAGGACATAGTGCAGTAAATGAATCTGCATTAACCGGAGAGAGTATTCCGGTTGATAAGGAGCCTGGAGATCTGGTGTCCGCAGCAACGGTAAATCAGTCTGGTTTCATTCGCTGTGAGGCGACCAGAGTCGGAGAAGATACAACTCTTTCCCAGATTATCAAGATGGTCAGTGATGCAGCAGCAACAAAGGCTCCGATTGCAAAAGTGGCAGACAAGGTTTCCGGTATTTTCGTACCGGCAGTTATCACCATTGCAGTGATCACAACATTTGGCTGGCTGTTATTGGGCGAGACAGTTGGTTTTGCATTGGCAAGAGGCATTTCTGTTCTTGTGATCAGCTGTCCGTGTGCGCTTGGTCTTGCAACTCCTGTTGCGATCATGGTCGGAAATGGAATGGGAGCAAAGAACGGTATTTTATTTAAAACAGCAGTCTCTCTGGAAGAAACGGGAAAAGTGCAGATTGTTGCGCTGGACAAAACCGGAACCATTACAAGTGGAGAACCGAAAGTAACGGACATGATCCCGGCTGATGGTGTCACAGAGGACGAATTGCTTTCTATGGCGTATGCTCTGGAAAAGAAGAGTGAACATCCGCTGGCAAGGGCGATTTTATTAAAAGCGGAAGAGAAACATATAACAGCGGAAGAGGTTACAGAGTTCCGTGCACTTCCAGGAAACGGTCTTTCTGCAGAGTTGGCAGGAGTTACACTCTATGGAGGCAATCTGAAATATATTAGTACAAAGACCAGTATTCCGGATTCTGTCAAAACTCAGGCGGAAGCACTGGCAGAGCAGGGAAAGACACCGTTATTTTTCTGTAAAGAGGAGGAGCTGGTTGGTATTATTGCGGTGGCAGATGTCATGAAAGAAGACAGTCCAAAAGCGATCAAAGAATTGCAGAATATGGGCATTCATGTGGTAATGCTGACCGGAGATAATAAACGCACAGCAAAAGCGATCGGTGCTCAGGCTGGTGTAGATGAAGTCATTGCAGGAGTGCTTCCGGACGGAAAAGAAAATGTGATCCGCAGACTGAAAAAGAGCGGTCGGGTAGCGATGGTTGGCGACGGCATCAATGATGCTCCGGCGCTGACAAGAGCAGATATCGGTATCGCCATTGGGGCCGGTACAGATATTGCGATCGATGCGGCGGATGTCGTTCTTATGAAGAGCCGTCTGTCTGATGTCCCGGCAGCCATTCGTATGAGCCGTGCGACACTGAAGAATATCCACGAAAACTTATTCTGGGCATTTTTCTATAACTGTGTGGGAATTCCGCTTGCGATGGGTGTGTGGATTCCGATCTTCGGATGGAAATTAAATCCGATGTTTGGTGCGGCAGCTATGAGCTTATCCAGTTTCTGCGTAGTATCAAATGCATTACGTCTCAATTTCTTTGATATGCATCGTGCAGACAAAGATAAAAAAATAAAACCAATTGAAAGAGAGGAGATCCAGGACATGGAGAAAACATTAAAAGTAAAAGGTATGATGTGCCCGCACTGTGAGGCAAGAGTAAAGAAAGTCGTAGAAAAGATCCCGGGTGTTGAAAGTGCTGTTGCAAGCCATACAGAGGGTACAGTTGTGATCACAATGACAGAAGAAGTGGATATGGCTGTGATCAAAAAAGCGATTGAGGATCAGGACTACAAAGTGATCGGTTAAGGCTGAGAGGGGGATATTTCTTGGCAGAAGAAATGAAGTATGAAAACTGTGGCTGCGAGTGCAGACATAAGCACAGAGATCCCAAAGAAGAAAGAGATCTGATCAATCGATTAAACCGAATTGAGGGTCAGGTGCGCGGTGTGAAACAGATGGTGCAGGATGAACGGTATTGTACGGATATTTTGATCCAGGTGTCTGCGATCCAGTCTGCGTTAAATGGATTTACTACTAAGCTGCTTTCAGACCATATTAAATCTTGTGTAGTACAGGAAATCAAAGATGGAAACGAAGAGAAGATCATCAGTGAACTTTGCGATACCATCAAAAAAATGCTGTAGAACAGAGAAGAATCCGATTCTCCGCGTGGAGAGTCGGATTTTTCCTAATTTGATAAATTGTTCAAAAAAATTAGAAAAAAGGTGTTGACATTTTTTTGAAAGTGGGTTATACTTACGTACGTAATCGAGGCGTGGCTCAGTTTGGTAGAGCGCTGCGTTCGGGACGCAGAGGTCGCAGGTTCGAATCCTGTCGCCTCGACTTGGTTACTGGCCCGTTGGTCAAGCGGTCAAGACGACGGCCTCTCAC
>SVDR01000056.1 GCA_015057755.1 Lachnoclostridium sp. | reverse complement strand
TGGTGTACTTGGAAAAAATCCGTATGGCGTTTTAACAACACCGATCTATCAGTCTTCTACATTCGTATTCGATAACTGTGAGCAGGGTGGTAACCGCTTCGCGCTGAAAGAAGATGGTCATATCTACTCCCGTCTCGGCAACCCGACAACAGATCTCCTCGAGAGAAAAGTAGCTGCTCTTGAAGGCGGCGAAGCTGCTGTAGCTTTCTCCTCCGGTATGGGCGCTATCTCCTCCGTTATGTGGACAATCTGCCGCGCAGGTGCACACATTATCGCTGACGGTACACTTTACGGCTGTACACACGCTTTATTAGAGCATGGTATGACACGTTACGGTGTAGAAGTTACATTCCTTGACACAGCAGACCTTGAAGCAGTAAAGGCAGCGCTGAAGCCGAACACTGTTATGGTATACCTTGAGACACCGGCTAACCCGAACCTCAAGATCGCTGACATCGCAGCAGTAGCTGAGATCGCACATGCATACAACTCCGAAATCAAAGTTGTATGTGACAATACATTCGCTACACCGTACCTTCAGAGACCGCTTGAGTTAGGTGCTGACGTTGTTGTTCATTCTGCAACAAAGTACTTAAACGGTCACGGCGACGTTATCGCAGGTCTTGCTGTAGGTAAAGCTGACCTTATGACACAGGTTCGTCTATTTGGTCTGAAAGACATGACAGGTGCTGTACTTGGTCCGCAGGAGGCATTCTTAATCCTCAGAGGTCTCAAGACTTTAGAGCTTCGTGTTCAGAGACATTGCGCAAGCGCTCTGAAAGTAGCTGCATGGCTTGAGGCAAACGAGAAGGTAGAGAGAGTATACTTCCCGGGTCTTGAGTCCCATCCGAACCACGAAGTTGCTAAGAAGCAGATGAGCGGTTTCGGCGGTATGATCTCCTTCGAAGTTAAGGGCGGCAAAGCAGCTGGTCAGAAACTTTGCGATAGCTTAGAGCTCTGCACACTTGCAGTTAGCCTTGGTGACGCTGAGACATTAATCGAGCATCCGGCTTCCATGACTCACTCTCCGTATTCTTCCGAAGAGTTAGCAGCAGCTGGTATCCCGGAGGGTCTTATCCGTATCTCCATCGGTCTTGAGAACGTTGAAGATATCATCGCTGACCTTGAGATGGGCTTCGCACAGATCTAATTACATAGTGGTATCAGATTTTATTGCCACAGGCTGGGATTCCCGGTCTGTGGCTTTTTTGTGTTGAAATTGCCATAGAATTGGTGTATGATGTAACCTAGATTATTATATCCTAAAGTCAGATGATGAGAATTGCAGGAAGGAGCGTGTTCGATGAATTGCAGGGAAGCGGAAAAATTAGTGGTTCCTTATATTAAAGACGAACTTACGATGGACGAACTGGATGATTTTTTAGAGCATGTGGAGGACTGCGATAACTGTATGGAAGAGCTGGAGATCCACTATATGGTGGATGTAGGTCTCAGAAAGCTGGACGAAGATGACACTGTCTACGATATTGTTGGAGATCTGCAGAGAAAACTGGAATCTTCTGCATTGCGCATTCAGCGATTTTTTACATTCCAGGTGACGAAATATGCAGTTGGAACGTTGATGTCGATGGCTCTTTTGGTGTCGATTCTGTTACAGATTCGAATCTGGCATCAGACAGGATTTTTATTCTTTTAAATTAAAGTAGGTGGAAACATGGAAAAACTGGTTTTAATTGACGGACACAGCATTTTAAACCGTGCATTTTACGGTGTTCCGAATTTGACAAATTCCGAGGGGCTTCACACAAATGCCGTATATGGCTTTTTAAATATTTTGTTTAAATTGTTGGAGGAGGAGAAGCCGCAGTATCTTGCGGTTGCGTTTGATTTAAAAGCGCCGACATTCCGACATATCATGTATGATGACTATAAGGGAACCAGAAAACCGATGCCGCAGGAACTTCACGAGCAGGTACCGCTGATGAAAGAAGCTTTATGCGCCATGGGTATTCCGATCTTGACAAAAGAAGGATATGAAGCGGATGATGTGCTTGGCACGGCTGCGAAGCATGCACAGGCGGATGGATATGAGGTAACGATCGTATCCGGAGACCGTGATCTGCTGCAGCTTTCTGACACCCATATCAAGATCAGCATCCCGAAGACCAGTCGTGGTACAACGGAGGTTCACAATTATTATCCGGAAGATGTGGTGCGCGAATATCAGGTAACTCCGCAGCAGTTCATCGATGTGAAAGCGCTGATGGGCGATACTTCTGACAATATTCCGGGTGTTCCGTCTGTTGGTGAGAAGACCGCGACCAATCTGATCTTACAGTTTGGCAGTGTGGCTGGGGTTTATGAGCATCTGGATGAGGTAAAGCCACCGAGAGCAAAGAAATCTCTTGAGGAAAACAGGGAACTGGCGGATATTTCTTATAAACTTGCGAAAATCTGCATTGAGGCACCGATTGATTTTGAACCTAAGGATGCGATGATCGGAGATCTGTATACGAAGGAAGCATACGAGTTTATGAGCCGAATGGAGTTTAAGTCGATGCTGGCGAAGTTCGGTGCACATGTGAAAGAGGAAGAAGCAAAGCAGCATGTATTTTCTATTGTAACGGATCTGATTGAAGCCGGATCGCTGTTTGAAAAAGCGAAAAAGGCGGATCACGTAGGTGCTCAGCTGTTGATCGATCAGGGAACGGTTTCCGGAATGGCTCTCTGTTTTGATGAAGAGAGCAGTTATGTGCTTCCGGCAGTCGGATTTCTGACTGCAGAGTATTTGGCGGAGCAGATGGAAATGCTTTGTAAAAACGGAAATGTCTGGGTTCTGGATCTCAAAAGTCAGCTTCCATTTATGAAGCTGAGCTACGAAACGCTTGTTTATGATGCTGGCGTTGCGGCGTATTTGTTAAATCCGCTAAAAGACAGTTATGATTACGATGATCTCGCGAGGGATTATCTGGGCCTTACAGTACCGGGAAAAACAGAACTCCTGAAAAAAATGACGTTTGCTTCCGCATGGGAGCAGGATGAAAAGGCATTTCAGACTTGCGCAGGGTATATCGGTCATGTGGCTTACATGGTCGGAAAACCGCTTATAGAGAAGCTGGAAGCTGAGGAGATGAAAGAATTATACCTTTCCATGGAACTTCCGCTGATTTATGCATTATATCATATGGAAGAAGAAGGTATTGCGGTCCGCAAGGAAGAACTGAAAGCATACGGAGAAAAATTAAAAGAGAAGATCGTTGTTCTGGAGCGTGAGATCTGGGACATGACCGGCTGTGAGTTTAATATTAATTCTCCGAAACAGCTTGGTGAGATTTTATTTGAAAAAATGCAGATCAAAGGCGGTAAAAAGACCAAGACCGGTTATTCAACCGCGGCTGATGTGCTTGAAAAACTGGCTCCGGATTATCCGGTGATCCGAAAGATTCTGGAGTATCGTCAGTATACAAAACTGAATTCCACTTATGCAGAAGGACTTGGCGCTTACATTGGGCCGGACGGAAGGATTCACAGTAAGTTTAATCAGACGATCACAGCGACCGGAAGACTTTCCAGTACGGAGCCGAACCTTCAGAATATTCCGGTTCGTATGGAACTGGGCAGAGAGATTCGAAAGGTATTTGTACCTAAAGAAGGCTATGTGTTCCTAGATGCGGATTATTCCCAGATTGAGCTTCGTGTACTAGCGCATATGTCGGATGATGAAAGACTGATCGAAGCCTACAAGAGTGCACAGGATATCCATGCGATCACTGCATCCCAGGTATTCCACGTACCGCTCGAGGAAGTGACACCTCTGATCCGCAGAAATGCGAAAGCAGTAAACTTTGGTATTGTTTACGGTATCAGTGCCTTTGGTCTCAGCGAAGACCTGAGTATTTCCAGAAAAGAGGCGCTGGATTATATTAACCGATATTTTGAGACTTACCCGCAGGTTAAAGCATTCCTGGACGGTCTGATCGTAGAGGCGAAAGAAAATGGTTTTGTGAAGACCATGTTCCACCGAAGACGTCCGGTTCCGGAGCTGAAATCTGCAAACTTCATGCAGCGTTCTTTTGGCGAGCGTGTGGCGATGAACTCTCCGATTCAGGGAACAGCGGCTGATATCATCAAGATTGCCATGATCCGTGTAGACAAGAGACTTCGTGAAGAAGGATTGCAGTCTCGTCTGATCTTACAGGTACACGATGAACTGCTGATCGAAACATTTATTCCAGAGCTGGAGGCTGTGAAAAAGATCCTTGCGGAGGAGATGAGTCAGGCTGTTCAGATGAAAGTAGATCTGGAAATTGATATGCATGAGGGAAATAACTGGTTTGAGGCAAAATAATTCATGAATAAAGAGAAAAAAAAGATCATTGGCATTACTGGAGGCGTCGGAGCCGGAAAAAGCAGTGTGCTTGATATTTTAAGAGAAACATTCGGTGCCAGAGTGATTCTGGCAGATCTGGTAGCCCACGATCTGATGGAGCCGGGAATGGAAGGATTAAAGCGTGTAACGGAAGCGCTTGGTACTTCTTTCATCCGTGAGGATGGTTCCGTAGACCGCAAGGCTCTGGCAGAGATTATTTTCAATGACGCAGAGGCTCTGGCTGTGATGAACAGCATCATTCACCCGATGGTGTGGGAGACGATCCAGGCGGAAGCGCTGCAGTGTGAAGAGTCCCTGGTCATCGTGGAAGCAGCAGTGTTTGACACCGCTCCGGAAGGCTTGTTCGATGAGATGTGGTACGTTTATACGACAGAGGAAAACCGCATTGAGCGTCTGATGGCGAGCCGTGGTTATACCAGAGAAAAATGTGTGAGTATTATTGAAAAACAGGACTCAGAGGCAGAGTACCGTGCCAGATGTGGCCGTGTGATCGACAATAACGGCAGCGCAAAAGAGACCGAACTGCAGATTAAGGAGATTCTGGGACATGAGATTTGTTAGTATCGCCAGCGGAAGCAGCGGAAACTGTATTTATGCCGGAACAGAGAACACACATGTTCTGATCGATGCGGGAATCAGTGCAAAACGCATCGAAAAAGGATTGTTCGAGGTTGGTCTGAAACCTTCGGAACTTTCAGGTATCTGCATTACACACGAGCATTCGGACCATATCAAAGGACTGGGTGTGCTTGCACGAAAGTATGAGATCCCAATCTATGCGACAGAGGGAACTCTCAATGAGATCCGTAAAGTAAAAAGTCTTGGGGAGTATCCGGAGGAGCTTTTGAAACCGCTGCTGCCGGATGTGAAGATGACACTGGGAGATCTGGATATCCTGCCGTTTCACATAGACCATGATGCGGCAGATCCGGTTGCATACCGGATTCAGTCGGGGAACAAATCTGTCGCTGTTGCGACAGACCTCGGTCATTATAATCAGTATACCATCAACCATCTTCTGGATCTGGATGCGGTTCTTTTGGAATCAAATCACGATCTGCGTATGCTGGAGAGCGGACCGTATCCTTACTATTTAAAACGAAGGATCATGGGAGATTTTGGTCATCTTTCCAATGAGAATGCAGGCCGTCTTTTAAACTGCATTCTAAATGACAAGATGAAGTATGTGCTGCTGGGACATCTTAGCAAAGAAAATAACTTGCCGGAACTGGCTTTTGAAACTGTCCGACTGGAAGTAGATATGGGAGACTGCCCGTATTGCGCTTCTGATTTTCATATGGCAGTAGCCGGCCGGGATGAAATGTCGGAGATCCTGACATTATGATAAAAGGAGAAAAATCTATGGACAAAGTGATTATTTCAGTTGTAGGAAAGGACACCGTTGGTATTATTGCTGCAATCTGTACATATCTTGCCAAACATAATGGAAATATCCTCGATATTTCCCAGACGATCGTAAAAGAGTATTTCAATATGCTTATGATCATCGACGGAAGTAAGATGGATGTGACATTTGATGAAATGGTAAACAGTCTCGACGAGATCGGCGCAGAACTTGGTATGAGCATTAAGTGTCAGAGAGAAGAAATCTTTACAAAAATGCACCGTATTTAATTTGAGGAACAATTATGAGAATACTATTGATCCGTCATGGCAGACAGAACAGTCCGCTGTGCAATGTGGATGTACCGCTCGCAGAAGAGGGACGCAGACAGGCGGAACTTCTCGGCGAGAGATTATTGGGGGAGCAGATCGATGCCGTATGGTCCAGCAATCTGCTTCGCGCGGTTGAAACTGCCGATATTATCAATGAAAAACTGCAGGCTCCAAGAGTGATCCGGAAAGATTTAAGAGAGATTTCGTTTGGAGACATGGAAGGTCTTTCGGACGAAGTGATCGCTGACCGTTATGAAGATTTTCTTCGTGCCAGATCCAAGATGGAAAGGGATATGACCTATCCGGGAGGAGAGAGTGCGTTTGATGTATTGTCACGTGTGCTTCCGGTAATGAAGGAGATCCTGAGCATGGATTATGAGACAGTGGCAGTTGTGACACACGGAGGTGTGATCCGCAGTCTGGTTGCCCATTATCTGGGAATGGATCTTGCACGTGTACCGCTTTTGGCAGCGCATCTGGAAAATTGCGGTATTACAGAATTCTGGGTTCGTAAACATGATGGCCGAATCATTTTAAACCGGTTTAATGATGCGTCTCATCTGGAGTGCTGTCCGGAACTGCTGCGACGCGGCTGGAAAGGAAAGAAGTAATGGAAAAAAATGAAATCAGAGACTTGTTTGAGCGTTTTATAAAAGAACAGCCGTTATCTGCTATTCTCAGCGGACAGCAGGAGAAAACGGATTTCTTGAAAGTAAAAGTCCGTCCGATCCTTTCCGGTGGAAAAATCCTGATTCAGGCAGAGGAGTTTCGTGGAAAGCAGGCATTTCACAAAAATCTGGAATTAAATGAAGCTGCAGAGTACCTGACGGATCTGATGGAACATTCTTTTAAGCAGGCACAAGTGGAAACAGAAGGCTGGAGCGGCCAGCTTCTTGTGAGTAAAAAAGGCAAAGCCACAGTAAAGATCAAAAAGAAGGCAGAGACCGGAAAACAGGCGGCTGCACAAAGTTCAGAATTAGAAGCAGCATGGAAAAAGGGACTTTCTCACAATCGTAAAAAACGTTATATTTTGGAAGAAGGAATTGCAGTACCGTTCCTTGTGGATCTGGGTGTACAGACGAAGGAAGGAAAAATTGTAAATTCCCGTTATGACAAATTCCGTCAGATCAACCGTTTTTTAGAGTTTATTGAAGACATTCTTCCGAAACTGGACAAATCCAGAGAAAATGTAATTCTGGATTTTGGATGCGGAAAATCGTATCTGACATTTGCTATGTATTATTATTTGAAAGAATTAAAGGGGTATCCGGTTCGCATCATCGGTCTTGATCTGAAGGACGATGTGATTAAAAAATGCAATGATCTTGCCCGCAGATACGGTTACGAGAAACTGTCTTTCTATACGGGCGATATTGCGTCTTATGAAGGCGTGGATCAGGTGGATATGGTGGTTACTCTCCATGCCTGTGATGTGGCGACAGACTATGCGCTGGAAAAGGCAGTTCGCTGGGGGGCAAAGGTGATTCTTTCCGTTCCGTGCTGTCAGCATGAGCTGAATGGACAGATGGAAAATGAACTGTTAAAGCCGATCTTCCAGTATGGAATCATCAAAGAGCGCACGGCGGCTCTTTACACAGACGCGATTCGTGCACAGATTCTGGAATCTGTAGGTTACAGAACTCAGATCCTGGAATTTATTGATATGGAACATACTCCGAAAAATCTGCTGATCCGTGCGGTAAAGCAGGGAAATCCAAAGGATAATAAAAAAGAGCTGGAAGCGATCATGAAGGAACTTCATATTGAACCGATGTTATACCGTCTGTTACAGGAATAGCTTTCAGGTAAAAAGAGGACAGAATTATGATTACTAGATTTGAAGTAAATGAAACGAATAAAATGATTGAGCATGACAATCTGGATGTGCGTACCATTACCCTTGGCATCAGCCTTTTGGATTGCTGTGACAACGATCTGGATGCGCTCAATGAGAAAATTTATAAAAAGATCACGGAGACTGCAAAAGATCTTGTAAAAACAGGAAAAGAGATTGAGAAAGATTTCGGTATTCCGATCGTAAATAAGAGAATCTCCGTTACTCCGATCGCTCTGGTAGGTGCTTCTGCATGTAAGACACCGGAGGATTTTGTTACGATCGCAAAAACACTGGACCGCGCAGCGAAAGCGGTTGGTGTTAATTTCATTGGCGGTTATTCTGCTCTTGTTTCTAAAGGAATGACAACCGCAGATGAAAATCTCATGCGTTCCATTCCGCATGCATTAAAAGAAACTGATTTTGTCTGCAGTTCTGTCAATGTAGGATCTACCAAAACAGGTCTTAACATGGACGCAGTTCGTTTGATGGGCGAAATGGTGGTAGAAACTGCGGAACTGACGAAGGAAAACGATTGTATCGGCTGTGCAAAACTGGTTATTTTCTGTAATGCGCCGGACGACAATCCGTTTATGGCGGGTGCGTTCCACGGCGTAACAGAGACGGATGCGATCATTAACGTTGGCGTATCCGGTCCGGGCGTTGTAAAAACTGCTTTAGAGAGAGTGCGTGGAGAGAATTTCGAAGTGCTCTGCGAGACGATCAAGAAGACTGCATTTAAGATCACACGTGTCGGTCAGTTAGTTGCGCAGGAAGCATCTTCCCGCCTTGGCATTCCGTTTGGCATCATTGATCTTTCTCTGGCTCCGACACCGGCAGTTGGTGACTCTGTTGCAGAAATCCTGGAGGAGATCGGTCTGGAGCGTGTAGGTGCTCCGGGTACAACGGCTGCCCTTGCCATGTTAAATGATCAGGTAAAGAAGGGCGGCGTGATGGCATCTTCTTATGTAGGCGGACTTTCTGGTGCGTTTATTCCGGTCAGCGAAGATCAGGGTATGATCGATTCTGTATTGGCAGGCGCATTGACACTGGAAAAGCTGGAAGCAATGACATGCGTATGTTCTGTAGGACTTGATATGATCGCAATTCCTGGCGATACTTCTGCATCCACCATTTCTGGTATTATTGCGGACGAAGCAGCAATTGGTATGATCAACCAGAAAACAACGGCGGTTCGTCTGATCCCGGTTATCGGAAAAGGCGTGGGAGAGAGTGTCGAATTTGGCGGACTTCTCGGACATGCGCCGATCATGCCGGTCAACCAGTTCAGCTGTGAGAAATTCGTGTCCAGAACCGGAAGAATTCCGGCTCCGATCCATAGCTTTAAGAATTAAATGATATGATAATGAAGAAAGACCATTGCATTTGTAATTAGAAGAAATGCAGTGGTCTTTTTTGCATGATAAGGTTATACGATAAGGATTGAATTTGTAAATTCATTTTTTGTCGATCTTCCTGATTTCAGCTGGCTGACCAGCCGGTAAACTTCAGCGGCAGTCAATTGCTTTTTAAATAATTCATATGCATTGTCAGGAAGAATGGATTCAGCATTTGCTGTCTTGGTAATGATCGGTGCCGTTGCTTTTTTCTTCATTTCAGAGAGCAGCGGACCTGCCTCTTTACGGAAACCAAGAATTCGAAGCCATGGAGCAGAATGATATTCTTTAAATAGAAGAGAGTCTTCTTTTGTGATACCCAGCATAAGATTCAGGAGACTGCGATTGACACGGGTGTAAGTGTAGTTGCGGTCTTTGCGCTCAGCAACCAATTGATCGGAAGTGTGAAAATCCAGCCGTTGTTTGTAGAGCTTTCGAGCCAGGTCCTCAGGCATTCCGGAAACATGGAACAATTGTTCCAGGGTCGATGTCAGGATCTTTTCACCCAGCAAGAGAGAACAATCATCAAAGGTAACAGGAGGACAGGAAAATTCTGCAAGTGATTCAAAATGCTCCGTAGGAAGGATTTCCTGTAAAAAATCCAAGTCCTGTGTCAAGATGGCTTTTCTGGCTGCAGTAGCAGAGGCAAACCTTCCTTTCTTTTCTTCGCTGTGATAGCCCGGGTCAGTTCTTTTTAATGTAACCGGTGTAATGGAAGCATTGATTTTTTGAATTGCGCGAAGGTATTCGATCCCGAGAATGTCGTTTGGCAGTGATGCAACAGGATTCTCTTCACCAAAAGCATTCGCACGTGCATCCGGCCAGGACAGACCGGCTTTCAGACCAGCTTTGATTTTTAAAGAAATTTCTTCTGATTCCTCCGAAAGCAGAAGAGCTTGTTTTTGAAGCTGTTCCATATCTCCGGATTCGCTTCCGAAAAATAAGCAGTCACAGATTCCGGATGCAGCCAGCGTGTTGACTCCGCATTCAGCAAAATCCGGAGCTGAAGCGACAGAACCGTAGACCGGCATCTCGAGCACCAGATCAGCTCCCGCTGACAGAGCAGCTTTTGCACGCATATATTTGGAATAGATCGCAGGTGTTCCGCGCTGTGTGTAATCACCGCTCATGACGACGATGACATAATCACAGCCGGTAATCCGTCTGGCCTGTTCCAGATGATATTTGTGACCATTATGGAATGGGTTGTATTCGGCAATAATTCCGGTTGTTTTCATTTGAACCTCTTTCTTCTTGGAATACTGTGAAAAATCTATAAATAATATATAATAAATAAAAGATTTATTCAATATGGAATTGTTATCTGTCAAAATATGTGCTATACTATTCTACAAAGTTACATGACAGCATGCTAACATTCTAAAATGTGCGTCGATACAGACGTTTGGACGACCGAAAAGAATTACATAAATGAAAGGATGGACGATATGAAACTGATTTACGCGATTGTACGTTATGATAATGAGGATGAGGTAGTAAGTGCACTTACAAAACAGCATTTCAGCATTACAAAGCTCAACACTACAGGTGGTTTCCTGAGAAAAGGAAATACAACTCTGATGATCGTTACAGAAGATGAGCATGTTCAGGAAGCGATCGATATTATTAAGAAAGAATGCGGAAAACGTCAGAAGATTACGATCAACATGCCGTATATTTCCGGTGCAGCGATGATGAACTACGCGACGATGCCGACAACGGTTGAAGTAGGCGGAGCGACTATCTTCGTTACAAACGTTGAGCATTTCGAGAAAATTTAATATGGTTTAAAACTCCGGGGGATCAGACTTCGGAGTTTTTCTTATTTTTAGGCGGATTTGTTTAAAAAATAACAAGACGTATGCAAAAAAATGCAAAAAAATGTGAATTCTCGCTTGTATCAGCTATTTGACTGATATATAATATAATTACGTATGAAACCATTTTTAAAATGGAAATAAGAAGGGAGTAATTATCATGGCATTCATTGATCTTATGAAGGAAAAAGCAAGAAGCAACAAGAAGACAATCGTTCTTCCGGAGGCAGAAGACAAGAGAACTTTAGTTGCAGTTGAGAAAATCGTAGAAGAGGGTACAGCAAACCTGATCCTTCTTGGTAACGCAGAGAAAATCGCTGCAGACGCAAAAGAGTTCGGCGCAAACATTGAGGGCGCTGCAATTGTTGATCCGGCAAACGATGCAAACTTCGACAAATATGCTGAGACTCTGTATGAGTTAAGAAAGAACAAAGGTATGACTCTTGAGAAAGCTCAGGAGACAATTAAAAAAGACCTCATCGCTTATGGTATCATGATGGTTAAACTTGGCGATGCTGACGGCCTTGTAGCAGGTGCTTGCCACTCTACAGCTGACACATTAAGACCGGCCCTTCAGATCTTAAAGACAGCTCCGGGCACAGAGTTAGTATCCGGTTTCTTCATCATGGACGTTCCGAACTGCGAGTTTGGTGAGAACGGTACATTCCTTTTCGCTGACTGTGGTCTTAACCAGGATCCGAACGCAACAGAGCTCGCTGCTATCGCTAACAGCTCCGCTGCAAGCTTCAAGGCTCTTACAGGTCACGAGGCTAAGATCGCTATGCTTTCTCACTCCACAATGGGCAGTGCAAAACACGCTCTTGTTGACAAAGTTGCAGAGGCTACAAAGATCGCAAAAGAGAAATATCCGAACATCAAAGTTGATGGTGAGTTACAGTTAGACGCTGCAATCGTTCCGTCCGTTGCTGCATCCAAAGCAAAAGGAAGCGAAGTTGCTGGTCAGGCTAACTGCCTTATCTTCCCGAACCTTGACGCTGGTAACATCGGTTACAAGCTGGTTCAGAGACTTGCAAAAGCAGAAGCTTACGGCCCGATGTTACAGGGTATCGCTAAGCCGGTTAACGATCTTTCCCGTGGATGTTCCGCTGAGGATATCGTTGGCGTAGTAGCTATCACAGCTGTACAGGCTCAGATGGCTAACTAAGCATTTTTGATTTAATTATGTAAAAGTCCCTAAAGTCTGCCGAATGTCTGCCTGCAGGTGTTTGGCTGAATAAGGGCAAAAATAGTCAAAGCAAAAACTTATATAATGAGTAAGGAGATTGAAACCAATGAACATTTTAGTAATTAACTGCGGCAGCTCTTCTTTAAAGTATCAGTTAATCAACTCTGACACAGAGGCAGTTCTTGCAAAAGGTCTTTGCGAGAGAATCGGTATTGAAGGTTCCGTTATCACATATCAGCCGGCTGGCGGTGAGAAAGAAGTAACAGAGTCTCCGATGCCGACACATACACAGGCTATCCAGCTCGTTCTTGATGCTCTTACAAACGAGAAATCCGGCGTTATCAAGAGCCTTGCAGAGGTAGGCGCTGTTGGTCACCGTGTAGTACATGGCGGTGAGAAGTTCACAACTTCCACACTTCTTACAGCAGAAGCTATGGCAGCAATCGAAGAGTGTAATGATCTTGCACCGCTTCACAACCCGGCAAACCTGATCGGTATCCGCGCTTGCCAGGAATTAATGCCGAACGTACCGATGGTAGCTGTATTCGATACTGCTTTCCATCAGACAATGCCGGAAGAAGCTTACCTCTATGGTCTTCCGTACGAGTACTACGAGAAACACCAGGTAAGAAGATATGGTTTCCACGGCACATCCCACAGCTACGTTTCCAAGAAAGCTGCTGAGCTTGCTGGCAAACCGTACGAAGAGATGAAGACAATCGTTTGCCACCTTGGTAACGGTGCTTCCCTCTCCGCTGTAAAGAATGGTAAATCCGTAGATACATCCATGGGCTTAACTCCGCTCGAAGGTCTTATCATGGGTACACGTTCCGGTGATATGGATCCGGCTATCATGGAGTACATCGCTAAGAAAGAGAACCTTGACATGGCAGGCGTTATGAACGTTCTGAACAAGAAGTCTGGTGTTCTTGGTGTATCCGGCGTATCCAGCGACTTCCGTGACCTTGAGGAAGCTGCAGCTGCTGGTAACGAGCGCGCTGCAAAAGCTCTTGCTGCTTACAACTACCGCGTTGTTAAATACATCGGTTCCTATGTAGCAGCTATGGATGGCGTTGACGCTATCGTATTCACAGCTGGTCTTGGCGAGAACGGCAAGTCCATGAGAAAAGCTGTTTGTGAGCACCTCACATACCTTGGCATCGAGATCGATGACGCTGCTAACAGCGTAAGAGGTAAAGACATCGTGATCTCCACTCCGAACTCCAAAGTTCTGGTTATGGTTATCCCGACAAACGAAGAGCTTGCAATCGCAAGAGAGACACTTGCTCTTGTTTAATTCCTTCAAATTAAATCCTGAAGTTTCATACTAAAAATCGGCCTGTCCTGTTCATCAGGGCAGGCTGTATTTGTGGAGTGGGATTTGTTGACGATTGAATCATTATCCGGCTTGAAAAATCGGAGAACTGGTAAAAATCAATGGTTGCAAAATCTTTGATCATAAGATACAATATCTTGTGGGTTCGAAATAAAAAGAGCCAAAAAACTTGTTAAAAAATGTGAAAATAATTGTTGACAAAATGCACCACTATATGTATAATGACTAGGTGCGTATTAGGAGAGATAATATGCTGATTAATTTATCTGAAGTATTTACTCTGGAAGGTAAGGAAAAGACCTGGGAAGTTCCTTGTGAAATGAAATATTTTGAAGGAATGGACGGTAAATATCCGGTAGTGTCTTCTGATGTGATTACGGTAACTGTAAAAAATCTGGGAAACAGAAAGCTTGCAGTGACCGGAGGTGCAAAAGTAACACTTGCGATTCCGTGTGCCAGATGCCTGGAGCCGGTAGAATATACCTGCGAAGTGGAATTTGACGAGGAATTGGATATGAAGGTTTCTGAGGAAGAAAGAGTAAAGAACTTAGATGAACAATCTTATTTAACTGGCTATAATCTGGATGCAGACCAGATGGTTGGTAATGAACTGACACTGAACCTGCCTATGAAGGTCCTGTGCAAAGAAGATTGCAAAG
>SVDR01000055.1 GCA_015057755.1 Lachnoclostridium sp. | reverse complement strand
CCGAACTTAGTAAAGTGCAGCAAGTGTGGCGAGTTAATGATGCCGCACAGAGTGTGCAAAGCATGCGGTAGCTACAACAAGCGCGAAATCGTTAAGGTTGAGGCTTAATTATGAATTTTGAAGACGGGTGTTCTGAAAAGAATAATCCGTCTTTTTTCAAACTATAGAATTTAATCAATTAAAAGTATAAAATATTAAATCACGAAAGCAACGAAAGGGATGACAAGTATGAAGGATAATAACGTGATTAAGGCGGCCCTTCTTGGTGCCGGAACAGTGGGAAGCGGCGTATATGCGCTTTCCGGAATGCTCGAGGATGAGATGATCCAGAAAGCCGGAGGCAAACTGGAGATTAAAAAAGTGCTGGTGCGCGACATTACCAAGAAAAGAGAAGGGATTCCGCAGGAAGTTCTGACCGATAACTGGGAAGAAATCTTACATGACGAGGAAATCCAGCTTGTTATCGAAGTGATGGGTGGTATAGAACCGGCAAAGACATATATCACACAGGCAATCCTGGCCGGTAAACAGGTCGTTACAGCCAATAAAGATCTGCTGGCGGAGCATGGTCAGGAACTGCTTACCATGGCAGAAGAACGCGATGTAGACCTTCAGTTTGAGGCGGCTGTGGCAGGTGCGATCCCGATCATCCGTCCGTTGAAGCAGAATATGACAGCCAGCCTGATTACGGAGATCATGGGCATTGTCAATGGTACAACGAACTACATTCTGACAAAGATGACGGAAGAAGGCATGGACTATGAGGAGGCCCTTGCCAAGGCAACGGAGTTAGGTTATGCGGAAGCTGACCCGACTGCGGATGTGGAAGGTTATGATGCAGGACGTAAGATGGCGATCATGGCATCTTTGGCGTACAACTCAGAAGTGGTATTTTCTGATGTTTATACAGAAGGCATTACAAAAATTACGGCGGACGATATGTATTATGCAAAGGAGTTTGGTTATGTGATCAAGCTCGTCGGTATTGCAAAAGCGGATGGAGGAAAGATCGAAGTGAAGGTTCACCCGATGCTGATCCCGAATCATCATCCGCTGGCATCTGTCAGAGATTCTTTTAACGCAGTATTTCTGCATGGAGAGGCATGCGATGATGCTATGTTTATGGGACGCGGTGCTGGTAAGATGCCGACTGCCAGTGCGGTTATGGGTGACGCGATCACGGTAGTCCGCAATATTCTTCATGATAACTGTGGCTGGAATGGCGGTCTGGCCTATAAGAAGATGCCTGTTAAAAAGATTGAAGAGACAAAGAGCCGTTTCTTCCTGCGTCTGAGAGTTTCTGAGCGTCCGGGTACACTTGCGAATATTGCCAGTGTCATGGGAAATAATGACGTTATGATCGATCAGGTATATTCCAAATATACGAAAGACGGCGCGCAGGAACTGGTTATCACGACCGGTTCTGTCCTCGAACAGGATTTTAATAATGCACTGATGATTTTAAGCGGAATGTCTGCAATTAAAGAGGTTTGCGGCAGAATTCGTGTATACGGTTAGCATTGTATACAAATGCGCGATTGATTTTTGGTAAAAACCTATTGATTTTGTACATCTTATCTAGTATGATTAGTTGTAGATTTAGACAGGGAGCAAGAGATAGATGATCAAAATTGTTGTAGACGCTATGGGCGGCGACAACGCACCGGCTGCGCAGGTGCAGGGTGCGGTTGAAGCGGTCAATGAGCGAAAAGACATACAGGTAATCCTGGTTGGAAAAGAAGATGTCATTAAAGCAGAACTGACAAAATATAAATATAACGATGAGCAGATCTCCGTTGTACATGCCAGTGAGGTGATCGAGACCAGTGAGCCTCCGGTAAATGCGATCCGCAGAAAGAAAGATTCTTCCATCGTTGTTGGTATGAATCTGATCAAGAATGGAGAGGCAGACGGATTTGTTTCATCCGGAAGCACAGGTGCGCTTCTGGTAGGCGGTCAGGTGATCGTCGGAAGAGTAAAAGGTGTCGACCGTGCACCGCTTGCACCGTTGATCCCGACAGAAAGTGCCAATGGTTTCTCTTTACTGATCGACTGTGGCGCAAACGTGGATGCGAGACCTGCACATCTGGTACAGTTCGCAAAGATGGGCTCTATTTATATGGAGCATGTGATGGGGATTAAGAACCCGAAAGTTGCGATCGTCAATAACGGTGCAGAAGAGGAAAAGGGCAATGCTCTTGTGAAAGAGACATTCCCGCTCTTAAAAGCGTGTGACGATATCAATTTTATCGGCAGCATTGAGGCAAGAGACATTCCGAGCGGCTACGCAGATGTTATTGTGTGTGAAGCTTTTGTGGGCAATGTGATCTTAAAGATGTACGAGGGTGTTGCATTGACACTTCTTTCCAAGGTAAAGAAGAGCCTGATGTCTTCTCTCCGGACGAAGATCGGTGCGGTTCTGATCAAGCCGGCATTAAAGGAGACATTAAAGAGTTTTGATGCGAGCAATTTAGGCGGTGCTCCGCTTCTTGGACTGAAGGGACTTGTGGTGAAGTGCCACGGCAGTTCCACTTCCATTGAAGTAAAGAACTCGATTATTCAGTGTATTTCCTTCAAGGAACAGGCGATCAACGAAAAGGTTGGCGAATGTCTGGCACCTAAGGATAATATAAATTAAATTAGAAATAAGATTTAACTAATTTTAAAATCAGAGAGGATGGAAATTATGGAGTTTGAAAAATTACAGCAGATTATCGCAGAGGTGCTCAACATCGATCCGGAAGAAATCACAATGAACACCACATTTGTAGATGATTTAGGAGCTGACTCCCTGGATGTATTCCAGATCGTGATGGGTATCGAAGAGGAATTCGATATTGAAATCCCGACTGAAGCAGCTGAAAAGATCGTAAGCGTAGGCGATGCAGTAGAACAGATCAAGAATGCGTTAAATTAGTCAATCCTGTGGAAAGTAAGGTGTCTCCCTGTGGTGACACCTTGTTTTCCATTTATAAAAGAGGTGGAAGAATTGGATATAAAATTAAAGGAACTTCAAAATACCATCGGTTATTCCTTTAAAAATGAACGTCTTCTGAGTCATGCGCTGACACACAGCTCTTATGCCAATGAAAAGCATTGGGACAAATCGAAGTGTAATGAGCGTCTGGAGTTTTTAGGCGATGCGGTTCTGGAACTTCTTTCCAGTGATTTTCTGTTTAAAAACTATCCGACGATGCCGGAAGGTGAGATGACAAAACTCCGTGCAAGTCTGGTCTGTGAACCGACGCTGGCATATTGTGCGGAAGCGATCTCTCTTGGAGATTATTTATTTTTAGGAAAAGGCGAAGATCAAACAGGGGGAAGAAAACGTCCGTCTGTTGTTTCTGATGCTATGGAAGCTGTGATCGGAGCTATTTATCTTGATGGTGGTCTTGCTAATGCAAAAGAGTTTGTTCTGCGTTTTATTTTAAACGATATCGAACATAAACAGCTCTTTTATGATAGCAAAACTATCTTACAGGAGATGGTACAGGCGGAATTCAAGGACAGCCTGGTCTATGAGCTTCTGAAAGAGGAGGGTCCGGACCACAATAAGACTTTTGAAGTGTGTGTGAAGATCGGAGGCCGTGTGATCGGCCGCGGTATCGGACGTACGAAAAAAGCCGCAGAACAGGTGGCCGCATACCACGGTATCTGCGAATTGAAAAAGTAGGAATTTTGAAGAATGTATTTAAAGAGTATTGAAGTACAAGGTTTTAAATCGTTTGCAAATAAGATCGTGTTTGAATTCCACAATGGTATTACCGGCATTGTAGGTCCGAACGGAAGCGGTAAGAGCAATGTTGCAGATGCTGTCCGCTGGGTGCTTGGCGAGCAGAAAGTCAAACAGCTCAGAAGTTCCAGCATGCAGGATGTAATTTTTGCCGGCACCGAGACGAGAAAGCCACAGGGTTTTGCCTATGTTGCGATCACGCTGGACAACTCGGACCATAAACTGGCCATTGATTTTGATGAGGTAACGGTTTCAAGACGTATTTACCGATCAGGTGAAAGTGAGTACCTGCTTAACGGAAGTCCGTGCAGATTAAAGGATATTAACGAGCTGTTTTATGATACCGGTATCGGTAAGGAAGGCTATTCGATTATCGGACAGGGTCAGATCGATAAGATTTTAAGCGGCCGTCCGGAAGACCGACGTGAGTTGTTTGATGAGGCTGCAGGAATTGTAAAATTCAAACGCAGAAAGCATATTGCCCAGAAGAAGCTGGAGGATGAGAAGCAGAATCTGATCCGTGTCAGCGATATTCTGAGCGAGTTGGAAAAGCAGGTGGGTCCGCTGGAAAAGCAGGCGGCTGCCGCAAAAGAATTTCTTCGATTAAGAGAAGAATTAAAGCATTATGATGTAAACCTGTTCCTGGCTGAAAATGAGATCATCCAGAAGAATCTTGCGGAGCTTCGCGAGAAGGAAGCGGTTGTTTCCGGGGATATGGAGGATTCCAGAAACGAGTCAGAACAGATGAAATTAGAGTATGATAAGCTGTCAGAAGAGATTTATGCTTTGGACAGCATGATCTCCGAAAAACAGAATGCAGCCAATGAGGCATCGCTTCAGGCGGGCAATCTGGAAGGCCGGATCGGAGTGCTTCATGAACAGATCCGTGCAGAGGAGATAAATGCAGAGCATATCAGACAGCGTATCATGGCGATCGAAGCAGAGATTAACGAAAAAGAGGACAGCAGAAGACGTTATCAGGCGCAGCGAGACGCACTTTCCGGTGAAGTCGACGTGATGAAAGCAGCCCTGTCAAAGGCTGAAGCTGCATTGACCAATGCGGCGATCCTTGTTGATGGTTTGGAGCAGTCGATTGAAGAAGACAAAGCAGCTTTGATCGCAGCATTAAATGATAAATCAAAGCTTTCGGTAAAGAAACAGCGTTTCGATACCATGCTGGAACAGATTCAGGTTCGCAGATCGGAAGTGGTTCAAAAGATCCTGAGAGTTCGCACTGATGAGGAAAACTGGGACATCCAGATCAAAGAACAGGAAGATCTTTTAGAACAGATCGATGTGCGCATCGGAGAACTTCTGGATCTGGCAGACAGCCTTGAAATTGAAGTTGATACGGCGACGGAGGAAATCCAGAGCTTAAACAAAGAGCTAAATAATCAGCAGCAGGCGTATCATACCGCCTTTACAAAGCTGGAATCGCTTCGTAACTTGACAGAGCGATATGACGGATACGGAAACAGTATCCGCCGTGTCATGGAATGCAAAGACCGGGTTAAAGGCATACACGGTGTGGTGGCAGATCTGATCGATGTTCCAAAGGAATATGAGATTGCGATCGAAACTGCACTTGGAGGCAGTATTCAGAACGTCGTGACAGATTCTGAACAGACGGCGAAGATACTGATCGAACACTTAAAGAAAAATAAATTTGGCCGTGCTACATTCCTTCCGCTCACTGCGATTTCCGGTCGCGGAGGTTTTGAACAGAAACAGGCATTACAGGAAGCAGGAGTCATTGGACTTGCCTCCGAACTGGTACATGCCCAGAAGAAATATCAGGGACTGGTTCAGTATCTGCTTGGTCGCGTTCTGGTGGTGGATCATATTGATCATGCCATTGCAATTTCCAGAAAATACCGTCAGTCGATCCGTATTGTAACTCCGGACGGTGAGTTGTTAAGTCCGGGCGGTTCCATGAGTGGCGGTGCATTTAAAAATTCCAGCAATCTGCTCGGAAGAAAGCGAGAGATGGATGAGCTGGAGGAGGCGTGCAAGAAAGCACTGGAACAGGTTGATGTGATCCAGAAGGAACTGGTCTTTAAAGAGAGTCTTCTGGAAGAAAAGACGTTTGACCTGACAAGAGCCAATAAAGAACTCCAGACCAAGTATCTGGAAGAAAATACAGCCAGAATCTCTTTGGAGCAGTTGAAGCAGAAGAAAGAGGAGTTATCGGAGTCTTCCGTAGACATGAACCTTGAAAATGCCCAGCTGGAAGAGCAGATGAATGAGATGAAGGCAAACATTCAAAGCATTGTTGCGGACATGGATCTTCTTGAAACGGAGAATTCGGAGCGTAATGACAGGATTGCCAGTGACAGCAAAGCGCTGGAGGAGGCGAAAGAAGCCCGTGAGGCAGCATCCAGGGAGCTTTCCGATGTACAGCTGCGTTCTCACGGTTTGATCCAGCAGGATTCCTTTATGGAAGAGAATCTCAAGCGTGTCAAGGAAGAGAAAGAACGTCTCGAGGCTGAAAAAGTGTCTCTGGGAGATGGAACTCAGGGCAGTGTTCAGGCAGTCCAAGAGAAGCAGAATGAGATTGAATCCTTGAAGATTCAGATTGACGGATTCCGTCAGCAGGCAGATGCGTATAAGGAAGAGATAAAGCTCGCGCAGACTTCCAAAGAGGAAAAGACGGCGGGGCAGAAACAGTTCTTCGATAAGCGGGAAGAGCTTTCCGAACGTATTTCTGCACTGGATAAGGAATTGTTCCGACTACAGAATCAGAGGGAAAAGCAGGAAGAAAAGCGTGATTCCTTCGTGGATTACATGTGGAGCGAGTATGAATTGACATACTCGACAGCAGAAGCTCTCAAAGATGATTCACTGACTTCTGTTTCTGAGATGAAGAAACAGATCAATGAGCGCAAAAACAGCATCCGCGCTCTTGGTCATGTCAATGTCAATGCCATTGAAGATTATAAGGAAGTTTCCGAGCGCTACACATTCATGAAAACACAGCATGATGATCTTGTAGCCGCGCAGGAAGCGCTCTATCATATTATTGAGGAGCTGGATGCGGGAATGCGCAGACAGTTCTCGGAAAAGTTTGCAGAGATCCGTACAGAGTTTGACAAAGTATTTAAGGAACTGTTTGGCGGCGGCCACGGAACCCTGGAACTGGTGCAGGATGAGGATATTCTGGAAGCAGGAATTCAGATCATTGCGCAGCCTCCGGGAAAGAAACTGGTCAATATGATGCAGATGTCCGGTGGTGAAAAGGCCCTGACAGCGATTTCACTGTTATTCGCCATTCAGAATCTGAAACCGTCTCCGTTCTGTCTGTTAGACGAGATCGAGGCAGCTTTGGACGATTCTAACGTTGACCGTTACGCAAAATACTTACATAAACTGACAAAAGATACGCAGTTTATTGTTATTACTCACAGACGTGGAACCATGGTTGCGGCAGACCGTCTGTACGGTATTACCATGCAGGAGAAGGGTGTTTCCACTCTTGTTTCTGTAAATCTGATCGAAAATGATCTTGATAAATAGGGGGATCCTATGGAAGAGAAGAAAAAAGGCTTTTTTGCCCGTCTTGTATCGGGACTGAATAAGACAAGAGAAAATATCGTATCCAGCATGGATTCTATTTTCTCCGGATTTTCAGCGATCGATGATGATTTTTATGAAGAACTGGAAGAAACACTCATTATGGGTGATATGGGAATCCAGACAACGATGGCAGTCATCGAAGAGTTAAAGAAGACGGTTAAAGAACAGCATATCAAAGACCCGGCTCAGTGCCGTCAGGTTCTGATCGACAGCATCCAGAAGAAGATGGATCTGGGTGAAAATGCTTACGAGTTTGAAAACAGAAAATCAGTTGTATTGATCATCGGTGTAAATGGTGTAGGAAAGACAACTTCCATCGGTAAACTGGCAGACCAGTTAAAAGCAGATGGAAAGCGTGTGCTTCTTGCTGCGGCGGATACATTCCGTGCGGCTGCCATTGACCAGCTTGCCGAGTGGGCAAACCGTGCAGGAGTAGAGATCATTGCACAGAAAGAGGGTTCTGACCCGGCGGCAGTTATTTTTGATGCGATTTCTGCGGCGAAGTCCAGAAATGCAGATGTTTTAATTTGCGATACAGCGGGACGCCTTCACAATAAGAAAAATCTTATGGAAGAGCTGAAAAAAATCAACCGCATTATCGATAAAGAGTACCCGGAGGCGTACCGGGAGACACTGGTTGTTCTCGATGGAACCACCGGCCAGAATGCACTTGTACAGGCAAGACAGTTCATGGAGGCGGCTGAGATCACCGGCATTATTTTGACAAAATTAGACGGAACTGCAAAGGGCGGTATCGCAGTTGCAATCCAGTCTGAATTGGGAATTCCTGTTAAATACGTTGGAGTTGGCGAAAAGATTGACGATTTACAGAAATTTGATTCCCATGATTTTGTAAACGCGTTATTCCAGACAGAAAACAAAGGAAAAGGAGAATGATGTTATGGAAATGAAAGAACTTGCACGTCAGAATTTTGATGAGGCTGCAGCTATCGTCAAAGAAGTTACACAGGAAACAAAATTGCTTTACTCTGAATTCTTAACAGAGAAGACAGGCAACGAAGTTTATATTAAACCGGAGAACTTACAGCGTACAGGCGCTTACAAAGTACGTGGCGCTTACTACACAATCAGCCAGCTTTCTGAGGAAGACAAACAGAAAGGTCTTGTAACAGCATCTGCTGGTAACCACGCTCAGGGTGTTGCTTATGCTGCAAAACTTGCTGGTATCCCGGCTACAATCGTTATGCCGGTTACAACACCGTTAATCAAAGTTAACCGTACAAAGAAACTCGGCGCAAACGTAGTTCTTCACGGTGACGTATTCGATCAGGCTATGGCACATGCTTACAAGCTTGCTGAAGAGAATGGCTATACATTAGTTCATCCGTTCAACGATCTTCGTGTAGCAACTGGTCAGGGCTCCATCGCAAAAGAGATCTTAGATGAGCTTCCGGATGCAGATATCATCCTCGTTCCGGTAGGCGGCGGCGGACTTTGCACAGGTATCTCTACATATGCAAAGATGTTAAATCCGAACGTAAAAGTAATCGCAGTTGAGCCGGCTGGCGCTGCTTGCTTAAACGCAGCATTAGAGGCAGGTCATGTTGTAACAGTTTCTCCGATCAATACAATCGCAGATGGTACAGCTGTACAGACTCTTGGCGACAAATTATTACCGTATATCAAAGAGAATATCGATGATATCATCTTAGTTGAGGATTCCGAGCTTGCACAGTGCTTCTTAGAGCTTGCTGAGAATCACAAGATCATTGCAGAGAACTCCGGTCTTCTTACAATCGCTGCTCTCAGCCACTTAGACTGCAAGGGCAAGAAGGTTGTTTCTGTTATCTCCGGCGGTAACATGGACGTTCTTGTAATGGCTAACGTTGTTCTGAATGGTCTTATCCAGAGAGACAGAATCTTCACAGTATCCGTTATGGTACAGGATAAACCGGGTAAACTGGCTGCTCTTACATCTCTTCTTGGTCAGAACCAGGCTAACATCATCAAACTTGACCACAACGTATTCGCAAACGTAAACCGTGCTGCAGGCGTTCAGGTTGTATGTACTCTCGAGGCATTCGGTACAGAGCACAAAGAGCAGATCATCGATGCTCTTGAGAAAGAAGGCTTCTGCCCGAAATTAGAGAAAACATCTAATATTTACATGTAATCCATACAATATGTAGTTAAGATGATTGACAGGGGAGCCAATTTACGTTGGCTCCCTGTTTTTTAAAAGACAGGTCTTTTTGGGGTACAAAAGAAGGGGGAAACTGTCTATGGAGAGAGCAAACGCCCAGACAGCTTTACAAAAAAATATTCAGTTCTTTTTCCGCTGGACGATCATTTCAGGAATCATGGGAATTCTCTGCGGTCTGGTGGGTTCTGCGTTTGGACATGGTGTACATTTCGCGCAAGTGTTCTTCAGCGAACATGACTTTATGCTTTATCTGATGCCAGTATCCGGTATTTTGATCGTAATCGTACATAAGGTATTGAAACAGGTAGGAAATAAGGGAACCAATTTGATCCTTGAATCCATTCACGGTTCAGAGAAGGTGGGAATCACCCTGCTTCCGACGATTTTTATTTCGACAATTCTCAGCCACTTTGTTGGTGCATCCGCGGGTAAAGAAGGTGCTGCGCTCCAGATTGGCGCCAGCATTGCAAATCTGGTGGGTGATGGCTTTAAACTGCACGACAAGGATAAAAAGATTCTGATCATGTGCGGTATGAGCGGCTGTTTTGGTGCTATTTTCGGTACTCCGCTTGCGGCGGCTATGTTTGGTATGGAAGTAGCAGTTATTGGCGTTGCATATTATACAGCATTTATTCCATGTGTGTTTGCGGCGTTTATCGGCGCAGAAGTATCTCATCTGCTGGGACTTCATGCGGAGGCATTTACGATTTTAAACATTCCGGAATTCACACTTCAGACATTTGCTTATCCGATCGTCATCGGAATTCTTGGAGCTGTTGTAAGTATTGTGTTCTGCGAGGTCGTTCATAAGGCACATCATATTTACCATGAAAAGTTCCACAATCTTTATGTGAGGATCTTGGCTGCATCCGCAATCTTTATTGTGATGACACTGATCTTTGGCCGTGATTACTGTGGAGCAGGATTCAATCTTGTAGAGCAGGCGATTCACGGAGAGAGCAGATATGAAGCCTTTATTATGAAGATGCTGTTTACTGCAGTTGCTCTTGGCGGCGGATTTAAAGGCGGTGAAATTGTTCCGACGCTTGCGATCGGTGCGACACTCGGCTCCGCCTTTGGAAATATTGTCGGTTTTGAGCCGTCTCTGATGGCAGCCTGCGGTATGCTGGCCCTGTTTGTAGGAGCGACCAACTGTCCGACAGCCACATTGTTCCTGGGCTTTGAGCTGTTTGGTTTTGAGGGAATGCCTTATTTTGCAGTAGCTGTTGCGATCAGTTTCGCGCTTTCCGGATATTTCGGACTTTACACAAGCCAGAAATTTGCGCATGCAACTGCGAAGACAGAACTGATGCATCTGAATCACCATCCGCATCATCCACATCACTCTCATCATGAGCCGGAGCATGTGAAGATGAAGGTGGAGTAGTAGATGCAGCACAAAATTTCACTTGACAAAATCTGTTCAAGTGTTATACTTGAACTCAAGTGAAAAATCCAACACGTTGACAGGAAGAGTAGATTGTGCGTAATGTCCAGAGAGGGGTACGGTTGCTGAGAGTATCCTACAGGAGTACAGTTGAAGACCACCCTGGAGTGGCCCTTAATCGGGTCCGGTGATTCCGTTATAATCGTAAATGAAGTGGTGCGAAAGCATTGTATTTTTGATGCAGTGTGTTCGTGCAATCAGGGTGGAACCGCGAAAAGATTATTCGTCCCTAGATATACGGTAAAAGTATATCTAGGGATTTTTTCATGTTGGAAGCAAAAACATAAAGGAGAATGATGTTATGAAAATCACATTAAAAGACGGCTCTGTAAAAGAGTACGCACAGGCAATGGCTATCATTGATATCGCAAAAGATATCAGCGAAGGTCTTGCAAGAATGGCATGTGTTGCTGAAGTAAACGGTGAAGTTGTTGATTTAAGAACAGTTGTTGACGCTGATTGCGAATTAAACATCTTAACAGCAAAAGATCCGGCAGGTCTTGCTGCACTCCGTCACACAGCAAGCCATGTAATGGCTCAGGCTGTTCAGAGAATCTGGCCGACAGCAAAGCTTGCGATCGGTCCGTCCATCGCTGATGGTTTCTACTATGATATTGATTTCGCTGAGCCGATCTCTGCAGAAGATCTTCCGAAGATCGAAGCTGAGATGAAGAAGATCATCAAAGAGGCTCTTCCGCTTGAGCGTTTCGAGCTTCCGAGAGAAGAGGCAATCGCTTTCATGAAAGAGAAAGAGGAGCCGTATAAAGTAGAGCTTATCGAGGATCTTCCGGAAGATTCCGTAATCAGCTTCTACAAACAGGGCGACTTCGTTGATCTCTGTGCTGGCCCGCACGTAATGAGCACAAAAGAAGTTGGTAAAGCATTCAAACTCTTAAACCTTGCAGGTGCATACTGGAGAGGTTCTGAGAAGAACAAGATGCTGACACGTATCTACGCTACAGCTTTTGGTAAGAAAGAAGAGTTAGAGGCTTACATCACAATGATGGAAGAGGCTAAAAAGCGTGACCACAGAAAGATTGGTAAAGAGCTCGGCTTATTCATGATGAGCGAAGCTGGCCCGGGTCTTCCGTTCTTCCTTCCGAACGGTATGGTTCTCAAAAACACTCTGTTAGAGTACTGGAGAGAGATTCATAAAAAAGCCGGTTACGTTGAGATTTCTACACCGATCATGTTAAACAGAACACTTTGGGAAACATCCGGTCACTGGGATCACTATAAAGATAATATGTACACAACAAAGGTTGATGAGGAAGATTTCGCGATCAAACCGATGAACTGTCCGGGCGGTGTTCTTGCATATGCAAATGAGCCGCGTTCCTACCGTGACCTTCCGCTTCGTATGGGCGAGCTTGGTATCGTTCACCGTCACGAGAAATCCGGTCAGATGCACGGTCTTATGCGTGTTCGCTGCTTCACACAGGATGATGCTCATATCTTCATGACAAGAGAGCAGATCCGTGAGGAGATCAAGGGTGTTGCAGGCCTGATCGACAGCGTTTATAAACTCTTCGGTTTCGAGTATCATGTAGAGCTTTCCACAAGACCGGAAGACTCCATGGGTTCCGATGAGGATTGGGAAATCGCTACAAGCGCATTACAGGGCGCATTAGATGACCTTGGTCTTGATTATATCGTAAACGAAGGCGACGGCGCATTCTATGGTCCGAAGATCGACTTCCATCTTGTAGATGCGATCGGCAGAACATGGCAGTGTGGTACAATCCAGCTTGACTTCCAGCTTCCGCAGCGTTTTGAGATCGAGTACATCGGTGCTGACGGCGAGAAACATCGTCCGATCATGATCCATCGTGTATGCTTCGGTTCCATCGAGCGTTTCATCGGTATCTTAATCGAGCATTTTGCAGGCGCATTCCCGACATGGTTAGCTCCGGTTCAGGTTAAAGTTCTTCCGATCTCCGAGAAGTACGAAGCTTATGCAAACAGCGTAAAAGCTGCTCTTGACGAGGCTGGTATCCGTGCAGAAATCGATATGCGTTCTGAGAAGATCGGTTACAAGATCCGTGAAGCACAGATGAAGAAGATCCCGTACATGCTTGTTGTTGGTCAGCAGGAAGAAGCAGAGGGCAAAGTTGCTGTAAGAAGCCGTTTCAAAGGCGACGAAGGTGCATGTGCTCTTAACGAGTTCATCTCCAACATCAAAGAAGAGATCGCGACAAGAATTCAGCGTCCGATTGAAGTGAAGAAAGAAAACTAATTATTAAAATAATAGAAAAGTTAGGCAGGATTCGTAAAAAAGTCCTGCCTTTTTCTTGTGTTCTGTACGATGGTGTGTTAAAATAATAACGAGATGAAACACGTTGATAATATTCTCAGAGAAAGGAGTTATATCTATGAAGAGTATTATTGTAAATCCAGTTCACAATTTTCAGACAGTTGAAAAAGAAAAACCTGTAGCAGGAAACGGAAGAGTTGTATTAAAGACAAAGTATGTAGCAATCTGTGGTTCTGACAACATGCTTTGGAATGCATATCCGGGAATGGCGCTTGGCCATGAGTTCTCCGGTTATATTGAAGATCCGGGTGATTTCCCATTTAAGAAAGGAGCAAGAGTTTGTGCGGCTGAGTTCAACTCCTGCGGTCAGTGTGAGTTTTGTAGATCAGGAAATGAACAGCTCTGCGCGCAGATGATGCTTGACAACCCGGGGGTATCTCTTGACGGTGGTTTTGGCGAGTATCTGACTGTTCGTGGCGATTATGTTCTCGAAATGCCGGATGATGTACCGCTCCAGCTTGGTGCAATTGTTGAGCCGGTTGCTGTTTCTCTTCATGGTGTGAAATACTGCAACATTAAACAGGGCGATGTAGTTCTCGTTTGGGGTAATGGTCCGATCGGCATTTATGCAGCAGCTTGCGCAAAGCTTTTAGGTGCTGAAAAAGTATATATGGTTGGACGTGGTATGGGACGAGTAAACTTCTGTAACAAGTTCGACTTTATTGACGAGTGTTTCAGTACAAAAGATGAGCAGTTCGAAGAAAAATTAAATGCAGTAAAACCGGCAGAAGGATTTGCATGTGCGATTGATGCCCTCGGACTTCCGAATTATGATCAGATCATCAATCTGATGAAATCCGGTGCGATCATTTCCATTCTTGGCATGCATGCACAGCAGACACAGTTTACTCCGATGGCGTTCTACATGAAAGAACTTACGATTCGTTCCGGCCTGTATTTCTCCTGGCAGGATTATAAAGACGCCTTCAAGATGATCTGTGAGAATCAGGAGATGTTCCTCCAGACGATCACTTCCCATATTAAAGCAGATCCGGATGAGATCCAGAAGATGTTTATCAAGCTTTTCGAGTCCGGCACCAATGATGAATGTAAAGTGCTTGTCGAGCACGAAGACTAAACATATATGACCCGCATCGGCAATGATCCGGTGCGGGTCTTTTCTCGTCTTTATTCAA
>SVDR01000054.1 GCA_015057755.1 Lachnoclostridium sp. | reverse complement strand
CAGAGACTTATGGTATCGCAAATAAGAAAACCGATGATGCAGGCAACTGGTGGTTTGAGGCTTGTGAAGGCGTAACCTTCCCAATTGAGATCACATTTGAAATGGCAGAAGATGACGGATATATGGCACAGTATATTCTCCATGATCTGAGCCGCACGAATGCACGTGAAGATTATGCGGCACTGACAGACAGCCAGTTTGCGAACTTTCGCAATATCGGTCTTGGTGAGCTTGGCCAGGGAATTCTTTATCGTTCCTCCAGTCCGATCAATCCGGAGATCGGAAGAAATGCGTATGCGGATTCTGCGATCGAGGCAGCTGGAATCAAAACAATTGTAAATCTGGCGGACAGCAAGGATGAGGCGATGGCATATCCGGGATTTGCAGAGACTTGTTATAGCGGACAGAATGTGATCTATCTTGGACTCGGTGTGGATTTCCAGGCAGATGATTTCCAGGCTGGTCTGGCAGACGGTCTGCGATTTATGGCAGAAAATGAAGGTCCATATCTGGTTCACTGTACAGAAGGAAAAGACCGTGCCGGATTTGTTTCCGCACTGCTTTCCTGCCTGACGGGCGCTTCCTATGATGAGGTGATCGCAGATTACATGATCACATACGACAATTATTACGGTGTGAAACCGGGAACGGATAAGTATTATGCGATTGCAGAAAGCAATATTGAAAAGTCTCTGAAACTGGCGTTTGGTGTGGAAGATCTTACGTCTGCAAATCTGGCGGCAGAAGCAGAGGAATATTTTGCATCCATTGGCCTGACATCCGGTGAGATCGCGAAATTAAAAGGAAATCTTGCGAAAGATATGAAGACGGAGCAGGAGCTTGCTGCGGAAGGAAGCGCGGCATATATCGGCGAAACCGCATATATTGTTGTTCGCGGCGATTCCCTCTGGCTGATCGCGAAGAACCAGCTTGGTGATGGAAAACGCTGGAGAGAGATCTACAATCTGAATCAGGCCATCGTGGCAAATCCGGAAGTGATCTTTGCAGGACAGAAACTGGCAATGCCGGCAAAATAGTGAGAACATAAATAAAACAGGAGAGGGCTTCGGCTCTCTCCTGTTTTTTTTCGGTTAAAGATTAGTGTGTCTCGCCGCCGATCGCTTTGATATCAGCCTGATGCTCAACCGCTGCTTTGATCGCAGCTTCAAGAGAAGCTGTAATGTCTGCGATCGCCATGGAAGCTGTGTTCGGCTTGTTGATTACCTGAGATGCTGCGTACGGAACATGGATGAAACCGCCGCGGGCATTCGGGAATTCTTTCTGGATATAGTAAAGGATACCATACATAACATGGTTACAGATATATGTACCTGCTGTATTGGAAAGTGTGGACGGATATCCGGCATCTTTGATCTCCTGAACCATCGCTTTTACCGGAAGGTTGCTGAAATAAGCAGCATCACCGTCTGCGAAGATCGGCTCATCGATCGGCTGATTGCCCTCGTTGTCCGGAATTCTAGCGTCAGTTACGTTGATGGCAACACGCTCCGGAGTTACACCGAAACGGCCGCCGGCCTGACCAACTGCGATTACGATATCCGGGTTGATCTCAACCATCTTATCATGAATCTTTGCGATAGATTTGCCAACAACGGTCGGAATCTGCATCTTAACAACTTCTGCGCCTGCGATCTCATCTTTGATCACTTTTACTGCTTCCCAAGCCGGGTTAATGGACTCGCCGCCGAACGGATCAAAACCAGTAACTAAAACTTTCATGTGTAATACCCCCTGTTTGACAAAAAAATACTATGCTTGTATTATATAAAATATTAGAAAAAGTAGCAACCGGATAGATGGAAAAATTTATCAAGAAATGGAGAAAATAGAGATGTTCAAAAGAATCAGACCGGAGAGCACCTGCTGGTGCGGCAGCGGAAAAGAATACAAAGACTGTCACATGGAGTTTGACAGAAAAGTAAACAGAGCCAGAAGGGCAGGCGATATGATCCCGTCCCATCTGATCATTAAGACACCGGAGCAGATTGAGGGAATCCGTGAGAGCGGAAAGTTAAATATTGCAGTTCTGGATTATGTTGCGGCTAATATCAAAGCTGGTGTGACAACCGAAGATATCAACAAATGGGTACACGATTTTACGGTGGAACACGGCGGTATCCCGGCACCGCTTGGATTTGAAGGATTCCCGAAAAGTGTCTGCACATCCATCAACCACGAAGTCTGTCACGGAATTCCGTCGGAGACGGTCGTATTAAAAGAAGGCGACATCATCAACGTGGATGTTTCTACAATTCTCAACGGTTATTATTCTGACTCTTCCCGTATGTTTATCATTGGTCAGACCACTCCGGAGAAGGAACAGCTGGTCCGAGTGACAAAGGAAGCGGTGGAAAAGGGACTCGCCGAAGTAAAGCCGTGGGGATATCTCGGAGACATGAGCCAGGCGGTCAATGACCACGCCATGAAGCATGGATATACGGTTGTGGAAGAGATCGGCGGACACGGTATCGGCCTGGAATTCCATGAAGATCCGTTTGTCAGCCATGTTGCACCGCGCGGAACCGAGATGTTAATGGTTCCGGGCATGATCTTTACGATCGAGCCGATGGTCAATATTGGAACGGGAGATTTTTATGTGGACGAGGAAAATGGCTGGACAATCTACACTGCAGATCATAAACCATCTGCCCAGTGGGAGATCATGGTGCTCGTGACGGAGAATGGTCACGAAGTTCTGGCTTATTAATTCTGAATTTAGAAATTGCTCAAAAAAGCTGTAAAATTGTTTAAAATTTTGTTGTGAAAATGCTGAATTTTTAGTATAATAGTTTCATGAAAAACGGACGTAAGAACGTGAAAAAAGATTACTAAAAGGAGGCGTGTCTATGAATTTAAACTACAGCAAAATTCAGGCTCATAATGTAAATGCTCCGCTGAAAGTGGTAAAAGGACACTTCGCGACAAACCATGCGCACACCAATTATTACATTGATCTGACAACTGCAAAAGCTCGTATCAGCGAAGCGCAGGATATTGCTGCAGCTCTTTGTCAGTCCTATCTTTATACAATGGTAGTGGATACAATTGTATGTATGGAAGGCACAGAGGTCATCGGTGCGTTCCTTGCTCAGGAGCTGAAAAAAGGCGGATATATTTCCACAAATGCACATAAGACTATTTATGTAACTCCGCCGGAGTTCAACAGCAGCGGACAGATGATCTTTAAAGACAACTTCAAACCGATGATCGAGGGTAAAAATGTTGTCGTTCTTACAACAGCCGTAAGAACCGGTCTGACAGCGATCAAAGCTGTGGAAGGCGTACAGTATTTCGGCGGTAAGGTTCAGTGTATTTCTGCAGTATTCAGCGCAGAAAAAGAAGTAAACGGCATTCCGGTAGTTTCTGTATTTGACAAGACACATATTCCGGATTATTCCTATACTTCCGCGGGCGAGTGTCCGATCTGTAAACAGGGCGAGAAACTGGATGCGATCATCAACGCATACGGATTCCAGAAGTTATAATATACATAAAATGGTGATTACGGAGAATTTGGCAGCTGTCGAAACGGTAATCAAGGAAAATAGGTAAAAGTTTCGGGTGGAAAGATCATTTCCACCCGTTTTTACTGTACTCTAGTAACTTTTTACCATAAAAACAAGGGAATTTCTTGACATTTTTGTGGTTTTGGTTCATTATAGACGAATAGGGCCAGGAATCAGAGTAATCTGCACCGGATAAAAACGGTATGGCCTTTCCTGAAACTGTAAACAAGCTGGACCAAGTGAAAAAAACACTTGCAATTTTGTATAAAGGATGTATAATAAAGGACAGTAACATACTTTAACGCGGTAGAGTTACATAACTTTGAATTCCTATAAAGTTCGAGAGTTGAAATACAGAGCAATCTGGGGAAGGAGAACGCAGATATGATGAACCTTGCATTATTAGCAGTCGTGATTCGAATTATTGTCAGCATTATCGTTATCGACGACAATGCTTATTTGCGTTATGCTGAACCAGAGGTAATCACACTGTAGTCAGATCAGAAGATTTTGAGAATGCAATGGGGCCTTACAGCAGAACGCTGTAGGGCCTTTTATAATTACTACGTAATGAATAGAAAACGAGGAAAGAGCTTATGAAAATGAAGGGTGCGCAGATTCTGGTGGAGGAGCTGATCCATCAGGGAGTAGAAACAATTTTCGGATATCCGGGCGGAACGGTCATCGATATTTACGATGCACTGTATGAAGCTTCCGACAGAATTACTCACGTTCTGACAGCCCATGAGCAGGGAGCAGCCCATGCAGCGGACGGCTACGCGAGAGCCAGCGGAAAAGTTGGCGTTGTTCTTGCAACAAGCGGTCCGGGTGCGACAAATCTGGTGACAGGTATTGCAAATGCATATATGGATTCTGTACCGATGGTAGCCATTACAGGTAACGTGGCAGTTTCCAATCTTGGTAAGGACTCTTTCCAGGAAGTGGATATTGTTGGTGTGACAATGCCGATCGTAAAGCACAACTTTACCGTCCGCAACATCAATGATCTCCAGAAGACCATCAAAGAAGCTTTTATTTTCGCCAACGAAGGCCGTAAGGGACCGGTAGTGATCGATATTCCGAAGGATATTCAGGTGGCGGAATGTGAATATATTGAGGATATGCAGGTAAATCCGTATATCAAAAAGCCGAAGGCTGGCAGTGTGAACGATATGGAAGCACTGCTCAATATGGTAAAACTTGCGAAGAAACCGTTTATCTATGCAGGCGGAGGCATTATCGCTTCCGGAGCAGAGAAAGAGGTTCTGGAACTTTCCAAACGTCTGGATGCTCCGGTCGGACTCAGTATGATGGGCCTGACAGCGATCCCGGCTTCCTACCCGTTAAACCTTGGTATGACCGGTATGCATGGAAAATACGAAGCGACGAAAGCACAGTCTGAATGTGATCTTCTGATTGCAGTTGGTGTCCGCTTCTCTGACCGTGCTACAGGCGACAAGCGCGAGTATACAAAGAAATGCATGACGGTGCATATCGATATTGACCGTGCAGAGCTTGGTAAAAATATCAGTCCGGATATGAGCATGTGGGGCGATGTAAAAGAAATCCTCGGCCAGATCCTTGACGTGGTTCCGCAGTGTGAACATCCGGAATGGGTCAAAGAGGTAGAGGGTTACAGACAGGTGTCCAGAACACTGGAGTTTGGCGGTTTCAATCCGAGAACGATCATCGAAGAAGTCAATAAGCATATGGCAGCGGACACCGTGGTGGCAACCGACGTCGGTCAGCACCAGATGTGGACCATGCAGTATTATAAATTTGAAACTCCGCATACACTCTTAAGCTCCGGCGGACTTGGAACCATGGGTTATGGACTGGGTGCAGCCATCGGCGGATGTTTCGCGAGCGGAAAGAAGAGGACCTTGTTATTCACAGGTGACGGAAGCTTCGCGATGAATTTAAATGAGATGGCAACAGCAGTGAAGCAGAATCTCCCGATTACCATCGTACTTCTCAACAACGATGTACTCGGTATGGTAAGACAGTGGCAGACGATCTTCTACGACAGCAGATACTCCCAGACGGTTCTGGAGAGAAAAACGGATTTCCCGTTACTTGCGAAAGCATTTGGTGCGGAAGGATATTCCGCAGCCAATATGGCGGAATTACAGGCAGCACTTGACGCGGCGGACAAGGCAGAGGGAACGGTTCTGATCGAGTGTAAGATTGGAAAAGACGAGCGAGTTCTTCCGATGATCCCGGCAGGACGTTCTATCAAAGACGTGATCTTAAAATAAACGAAAGGGGAAGGAATTATGGATAAGAAATTTGCAGTCAGCCTGGTTGTAAACAACGTTCCGGGTGTTATGAACCGCATTGGCGGAATCTATTCCAAGAGAAATTACAACATCAGTTCCTTTTCCGGCGGTGAGACAGAGGATCCGAGATATACCCGTATTACCGTGGTTTCCACAGGTGACGAGTATATGAAGGACCAGGTGCTTCGTCAGCTTGAAAAACTTTACGATGTGAGATCCATTCTGGTTCTGGATTCTGAGACAGCCGTGATCGCACAGCACATGTTCATCAAGATCGATGTAACAGGTACGGAGAGGGGATCCACCAAACACCAGGCTGTGGAGATCATTAATGAATACGGCGGAAAGATCATCGACTTTGGCGCAAATCATGTGACGGTGGAACTTTCCGGTTCCAAGGAAAAGATGGACGAATTCATCAGCAAAATAAAGAAATTCGGAATTCTGGAAGTCAGCCGCTCCGGTGACGTTGCGATCGGTCTTGGCCGTGAGACGACGATGAGTGCGTTTGATGATATGATGTAAAAGGAATTTCAGTAACCGGCTGGTTACTCCAATTTATAAAAAAGAATCTTTATGATAAAAGGAGAAAAAATTATGGCAACTATGTACTATGAGAGAGATTGTAACTTAGCACTTCTGGATGGCAAGAAGATTGCAGTTGTTGGCTACGGTTCCCAGGGTCATGCACACGCATTAAACCTCAGAGACTCCGGTTGTGATGTTATCATCGGTCTCTACGAAGGTTCCAAATCCGCGATCAAGGCAAAAGAAGATGGTTTCGAAGTTATGAACACAGCTGACGCTGTAAAAGCTGCTGATATCATCATGATCCTTGTAAATGACGAGAAGCAGGCTGCTCTTTACAAGAATGACATCAAGGCAAACCTGACAGAAGGCAAGACACTTTGCTTCGCTCATGGTTTCAATATTCACTTCAAACAGATCGTTCCGCCGGCAGACGTTAACGTTATCATGATCGCTCCGAAGGGCCCTGGCCACACAGTTCGTTCCCAGTATGTTTCCGGCAAGGGTGTTCCGTGTCTCGTAGCTGTAGAGCAGGATCCGAGCGGCAACTCCATGGAGATCGCAAAAGCTTACGCAGCAGGTATCGGCGGCGCAAGAGGCGGTATCCTTGAGACAACATTCAAAGAGGAAACAGAGACAGACCTCTTCGGTGAGCAGGCAGTTCTTTGCGGCGGCGTTACAGCTCTTATGGAGGCTGGTTTCAATACTCTTGTTGAGGCTGGTTACAAGCCGGAGAATGCTTACTTTGAGTGTGTACATGAGATGAAGCTGATCGTAGACCTGATCTTCAACGCAGGTTTCGAAGGCATGCGTTACTCCATCTCCGATACAGCTGAGTACGGCGATTACTGCACAGGTTCCAGAATCATCACAGACGCTGTTAAAGCTGAGATGAAACAGGTATTAAAAGAAATCCAGGATGGTACATTCGCTAAGAACTGGATCCTTGAGAACCAGGTTGGCAGAACATGCTTCAACGCAGCAAGAGCAAAAAATGCAGAGTCTCTTGTAGCTAAGACAGGTGCTGAATTAAGAGAAAAGATGGGCTGGAAGAAAGCTCAGAACCTCGACGAGGCTAAATAGTCGCGAAAAGCAGTGAGCACTGCGGACATAGATGAATTAGTTTTAGGTCAGGCCTTATTGTCTGGCCTAAAGCCATAATTATGGAGGAAATGCAACATGATTTCTGATCAGATCAAATTAGGCGTGGAACGTGCCCCGCACCGTTCCCTTTTAAAAGCAGACGGCTATACAGATGAGCAGTTAAGAAGACCGCTGATTGGCGTGGTGAACTCTTTCAATGAGATCACACCGGGTCACGTGCACCTTCAGACAATTTCCAGAGCGGTTAAGGACGGCGTCCTTGCTGCAGGCGGTACTCCGATGGAGTTCAATACGATCGGTGTCTGTGACGGTATCGCCATGGGCCACGAAGGTATGAGATTCTCCCTCAGCTCCCGTGAACTGATTGCAGATACCATCGAGTGTATGGTTAAGGGTCATTGCTTTGATGCACTCGTATTTATCCCGAACTGCGACAAGATTGTTCCGGGTATGCTGATGGCAGCGCTCAGACTGAACCTTCCGGCAGTTTTTGTTTCCGGCGGTCCGATGCTTTCCATCAACCAGATGGATTTGAACAGCGTATTCGAAGCAGTTGGTGCCAGAAAAGCAAACCTCATCGATGACGAAGAGCTTGCCCGCATCGAAGGCAGCGCATGTCCGGGCTGCGGTTCCTGTTCCGGTATGTTCACAGCAAACTCCATGAACTGTCTAACTGAGGTTCTCGGTATGGGTCTTCCGGGCAACGGAACAATCCCGGCTGTTTACGGCGAGAGAATCCGTCTTGCCAAGACTGCAGGTATGCAGGTTATGACATTACTAGAGAAGAACATTCGTCCGAGAGATATCATTACAGAGAAGGCTCTTGAAAATGCACTTACAACCGATATGGCACTTGGATGCTCCACAAACTCTGCCCTTCACCTTCTTGCTATCGCGCACGAGGCCGGTCTCAAATTAGACCTTCACATGATCAACGAGATCAGTGAGAAGACTCCGAACCTTTGCCATCTTGCTCCGGCTGGTCACCATCATATGCAGGACCTTCTGGAAGCAGGCGGTATCTCTGCAGTATTAAAACAGCTTCTTGATGCTGGTATGTTACATGGTGACTGCATTACAGCAACAGGTAAGACTGTAGCGGAGAACGTGGCAAGAGCGATCAATAAAAATGAAGAAGTTATCCGTCCGATGTCTGATCCGTACTCCAAGACAGGCGGCCTTGCAGTTCTTTTCGGTAATCTGGCTCCGAACGGCGCGATCGTAAAACGTTCCGCAGTTAAACCGGAGATGTTAGTAAATACAGGTACAGCGAAGTGTTTCGACTCTGAGGAAGAGGCAATTGCAGCTATCTACGCAGGTCAGATTGTTCCGGGCGACATCGTTGTGATTCGTTACGAAGGTCCGGCAGGCGGCCCGGGTATGAGAGAGATGCTTTCTCCGACATCTGCAATTGTTGGTATGAAGCTGGATACAACAGTAGCTCTGTTAACAGACGGTCGTTTCTCCGGCGCATCCTGTGGTGCAGCTATCGGACACATTTCTCCGGAGGCAGCAGCAGGCGGTCCGATCGCCTACATCAAAGACGGTGACAAGATCGCGATCGATATCCCGAACTACAGCATCAAGCTTCTCGTATCCGATGAAGAGATGGCTGAGCGTAAAGCGACTATGAAACTGAAAGAGCAGAAAGAGCTGACAGGCTACCTGAAACGTTACGCGAAGATGGTATCCTCCGCAGACAAAGGCGCTATCGTAGAGTAAGGAGCAATTGTAGAATCATATGAATCAGATCGTATCGAATCTGCTTGTATACGGCCAGTTGCCGGAGAACTCCATCCTCTGGCAGCTGTCTGATATTTGCGAAAAATTAAAAAACGGAAGTGAGAGCAAAGATGCCCTGAGAACCAGAGTCTTCGGACAGGTGAAGAACCTTCTGACTGTGGCGACAGATTTTGCGTTCGATAAGAATCTTTGGCACAATTACCTCACATTCCTTCTTATTACGAATGAAAACCCGTTCAGCATTGTTTGCGAGAAGATGGGAGCTCAGGAAGGAACGGTCAACTGCTTCGTGAAACACGATTTCGAAGTGTTCATGAAACTGTTTGATTATGACTTCTCCTGGATCGAGGAAGCACTTTCCATTGACTGCTTCACACACCTGACTCATTATCAGGCAATCCGCAAAAAAGAGCTGATGTACAACAAAAATGTCAGTGAAAAAGTCCGCGCTCTCAGCGAAAAGCTTGAGACGGCGAAAGATGCAGATGAGTTCTTCACATTTGTAACAGACTTTTACAAAGACTACGGTGTAGGTATGTTCGGCCTCAATAAGGCATTTCGTATCGCAGAGAATCCGGACAATTCCGTTCGTTTCCTGCCGATCAACAACATGGATGCCGTGATGCTGGACGACCTCATTGGCTACGAACTGCAGAAAAAGAAACTGGTTGAGAATACACAGGCCTTTGTGGACGGCAAAGCTGCCAACAATGTCCTGTTATTTGGTGACAGTGGTACAGGTAAGTCCACCAGCATCAAGGCGATCGTGAACCAGTTTTATCCGCAGGGCCTCAGAATGATCGAAATTTATAAGCACCAGTTCAAGAATCTGTCTACCATCATTTCACAGATCAAGAACCGAAATTATAAATTTATTATCTACATGGATGATTTATCTTTCGAAGAATTTGAGATCGAGTACAAATTCTTAAAGGCGGTCATCGAAGGCGGCGTGGAGACAAAGCCGGACAACGTGTTAATCTACGCGACCTCCAACCGCAGACACCTGATCAAAGAAACATGGAAAGACAGAAACGACATGGAGCACAGCGAAGATCTCCACAGATCCGACACGATGGAAGAGAAGCTGTCCCTTGTAAACCGCTTCGGTCTGTCCATCTTCTTCGCGAAGCCGAACAAAGCCGGCTTCAACGACATGGCAGTGAAACTTGCACGACGCGCGGGCATCACAGAAGAGATGATGACCGACGAGGAGATCTGCTACGAAGCAAACCGCTTCGAGATGCGCGGCGGCGGACTTTCCGGCCGTACAGCACAGCAGTTTGCGAATTATCTGCTGACAATTAAATAGAAGTATTATTTGGGAGATCCTGATACGGGGTCTCCTTTTGTATGTCGAACCCTGTCAAAACTTGCGCCCGATTTGCATTGCGGCTCTTCTCGCACAGCGACTATAATTGATGTAATCGCTCTAAACCTTTTGGTAGAAATTGGAAAACAAGAGCGACACAAGAATCATTATGACAGCTCAGGAGGAGAATTATGGCAGAATTATCAATTGCGATTGCTGATGATAACAGACAGACGTTAAATCTGTTGGGGGAAATACTGGAAAAAGAAGAAGGGATCCGTGTTGTGGGGAAAGCGGACAACGGCGAGGACGCATACAATATGATCGTCCGCACCAATCCGGACATTGTGCTGATGGATGTGATCATGCCAAGACTCGATGGAATTTCTGTTATGGAGAAGGTGCGGAATAACACCCAGATGAAATCTTTCCCGTCGTTTATCATGGTAACGGCTGCCAGCAGTCAGGATGTGACAGAAGATGCGTTCCGTCTTGGCGCCAATTATTATATTATGAAGCCGTTCAGCAAGGATGTGCTGATGGATAAGATTAACCGTGTCAGCAAAGGCAGGATGAAAAATATGCAGGTCAGCGGCGGGACCAAGGAACGGAAGATTGTTCCGTATCTCGATAAAGAGGCTTACATGGAACAAAATCTGGAAACGGACGTGACCCAGATGTTACATGAAATCGGAATTCCGGCGCACATTAAAGGATATCAGTATCTCCGTGATGCGATCATTATGTCCGTACAGGATTCAGAAATGCTCTCATCTGTGACGAAGATTTTGTATCCGACGATCGCAAAGAAACATCAGACAACAGCCAGCCGTGTAGAGCGTGCGATCCGTCATGCGATCGAGGTTGCGTGGAGCCGTGGGAAAATGGAAACGATCAATGACTTGTTTGGTTATACTGTCAGCGGCGGGAAAGGAAAGCCGACCAACTCGGAATTTATTGCCCTGATCGCAGATAAGATCCGCCTTGATTATAGACGCATTTAAATTGCATAATTTTACAAATAAATTTTATACACCCACTTTCTAAATATTATGAAATATGATATACTTATATCGATTGTAAATAAAGCTGCGGGGGTATTGCGCAGTTATTAAGCTTATAAAATTGGGAAGGATGGGTTTCAAATATGAAAAAGATTTTATTTGTAGCTTCTGAGGCAGTTCCGTTTATTAAGACAGGCGGTCTGGCAGACGTTGTTGGCTCCCTGCCGAAATGCTTTGACAAAGAGCAGTACGATGTTCGCGTGATGATTCCGAAGTATCTCTGTATCAAAGAGAAATTCCTTGAGAAGTTAGAGTTTGTAGACCAGTTCTATATGGATTACCTTGGACAGAGCCGCTATGTTGGCATTCTTCAGTATGTTCACGATGGTATTACTTTCTACTTCATCGACAACGAGAGCTATTTCTGGGGCAGCAAACCGTACGGTGACCAGTACCATGATCTGGAGAAATTCTCCTTCTTCTGTCAGGCAGCTCTTTCTGCACTTCCGGTAATCGGATGGCAGCCGGATGTAGTTCACTGTCATGACTGGCAGACAGGTCTGATCCCGGTATACTTAAAGGGCCGCTTCGGTGCAGGCGAGTTCTTCAAGGATATGAAGTCTGTTATGACGATCCACAACCTGAAATTCCAGGGTGTTTGGGATGTTAACACAATTAAGAGATTCTCCGGTCTTGATGATGGCTATTTCACATCTGACAAACTGGAAGCATACAACAACGGTAATATGTTAAAAGGCGGTCTGGTATATGCAGACGCGATCACAACAGTAAGTAACACATATGCAGAAGAGATCAAGACAGCATTCTACGGTGAAGGTCTTGACGGCTTAATGCGTGCACGCGGCAATGACCTCATCGGTATCGTAAACGGTATTGACTACGAGGACTTCAACCCGGGTACAAACGAAAACCTGGCTGCTCCGTACACAGCTGAGAACTTCCGCAAAGAGAAAGTGAAAAATAAAAAGGCGCTCCAGAAAGAGCTTGGACTTCCGGTTGATGAGAAGAAGTTCACAATCGGTATCGTATCCCGTCTGACAGACCAGAAGGGCTTCGATCTGATCGCTCATGTAATGGAAGAGATCTGTGAAGACGATGTTCAGGTAATCGTTTTAGGTACAGGCGAAGAGAAGTATGAGAATCTGTTCCGTCATTACGAGTGGAAATATCCGGCACGCGTATCTGCACAGATGAAATATTCCGAGCCGCTGTCTCACAGAATCTATGCAGGCTGTGATGCATTCTTAATGCCGTCCTTATTCGAGCCGTGCGGACTCAGCCAGCTTATGGCTCTCCGTTATGGTACACTTCCGATCGTTCGTGAAACAGGCGGTCTGAAAGATACAGTAGAGGCTTATAACGAGTACGAAGGTACAGGTACTGGTTTCTCCTTCACAAACTACAACGCACACGAGATGTTAGACACGATCCGTTATGCGAAATCCATCTACTACGACAGAAAACGTGACTGGAACAAGATCGTTGACAGAGCGATGACAGTTGACTATTCCTGGAGCGTATCTGCGAAGAAATATGAGGCTCTTTACGATGGACTTGTAGGTGAGGAAATCGAGGCAGTTGAAGAGTAATTACGAAAAAACGACACGGAGGAAACCATGAATATCTGGAATGAGATACTTGGAAATCAGGTGCTGGTCTCTGCCGTAGCCGGTTGGACAGTAGCGCAGCTTTTAAAAACGCTGATTGATTTTACCCTGAACCGTTCCTTCAATCCGGAGAGACTCTTCGGGTCCGGCGGTATGCCGAGTTCCCATTCTGCAACAGTAAGTGCGCTTACGGCGGCGGCCGGTATTCGTTATGGCGCTGGAAGTTTCGAGTTCGCTGTGAGCTTTGTGCTTTCTATGATCGTCATGTATGATGCGATGAACGTGCGTATGGAAACCGGAAAGCAGGCGAAGCTTCTGAATCGCGTGTTTTTCGAGAATATTCTGGAATTCGACGGAGTTTTACTGCAGGAACGATTTAAGGAGTATGTAGGTCATACGCCCGTGCAGGTTTGCGCAGGTGCGATTCTCGGTATAGTGATTGCGGCTGTAGTGAACGGAATGTATTAAATGTACGTAAATAAAAGCAAAAAATAACCAAAAAATTTGGCAAAGTTAGGATAAGGGGTGTTGCAATATTTTGCAACATCTCTTATAATATATGCAGACCTTTTTTCGGCCGTTTATTTTTGGTGCGCAGATTTTTGTGCGTGGGGAGATTAATGGTGAAAAATGGAAGAAACTACGAGATGTAGATTGATTCTACAGATTTATAGGAGGAAGAAGAACTTATGGCAAAATGGGTTTATATGTTCAGCGAAGGTAACGCTACAATGAGAAACCTGTTAGGCGGTAAAGGTGCAAACCTTGCTGAGATGACAAAGATCATCGGTGCTGACGTTGTACCGCAGGGCTTCACAATCACAACAGAAGCTTGTACACAGTACTACGAGGATGGCCGTCAGATCAACGACGAGATCCAGGCTCAGATCAACGAAGCTATCGTAAAAATGGAAGAGATCACTGGCAAGAAGTTCGGTGACAAAGAGAATCCGTTATTAGTATCTGTTCGTTCCGGTGCTAGAGCATCCATGCCGGGTATGATGGATACAATCCTTAACTTAGGTCTTAACGAAGATGTTGTTAATACAATGGCAGCTAAGTCCGGCAATCCGCGTTGGGCTTGGGACTGCTACAGACGTTTCATCCAGATGTACTCTGACGTAGTTATGGAAGTTGGTAAGAAATACTTCGAAGAGCTCATCGATGAGATGAAAGAGAAAAAAGGCGTTACTCAGGATATCGAGCTTACAGCTGAGGACTTAAAAGAGTTAGCTGCACAGTTCAAAGCTGAGTACAAAGCAAAAATCGGTGAAGAGTTCCCGACAGATCCGAAGGTACAGTTAATGGGCGCTATCAAGGCTGTATTCCGTTCCTGGGACAACCCGCGTGCGAACGTATACCGTCGTGACAACGATATCCCGTACTCCTGGGGTACTGCTGTAAACGTACAGTCCATGGCTTTCGGTAACATGGGTGATGACTGTGGTACAGGTGTTGCTTTCACACGTGACCCATCCACAGGTGAGAAGAAACTCATGGGTGAGTTCTTAACAAACGCTCAGGGTGAAGACGTAGTAGCTGGTGTTCGTACACCGATGCCGATCGCTCAGATGGAAGAGAAATTCCCGGCAGCTTACGCTAAATTCACAGAGATCTGTGCAAAACTTGAGTCTCACTACAGAGATATGCAGGATATGGAGTTCACAGTTGAGAACGAGAAACTCTATATGCTTCAGACACGTAACGGTAAGAGAACAGCTCAGGCTGCTTTAAAGATTGCTTGTGACCTCGTTGACGAAG